>NZ_JBHWVJ010000015.1:0-114621 GCF_042736725.1 Streptomyces sp. NPDC060028
GCCTGAGGGGCCGCGCATGCGCGGCCCCTCAGGCGTTCTCAATGTACGGGTGGAGCGTTTACAGCGCCACGCCCAGCAGGGCGTCCACCGTGCGGGAGACCAGGCCCGGGGCCGACTCGTCGTCCGCCTTCACGTCCGGGTCCGCGTCCGAGGCAAGCTGGAGTTCGACCCAGCGGTCCACGGCAGCCAGCGCGGCAGGGGCGTCCAGGTCGCGGGAGAGGGCCTCACGGACCTCCTCGACCAGGGCGTCCGCCGGCACGCCGTCCGGGCGGGACACGGCCGCACGCCACCGCTCCAGGCGGGCCTGCGCCTCGGCGAGGACGTCGTCCGTCCACTCCCAGTCGGCGCGGTAGTGGTGGGAGAGCAGCGCGAGGCGGATCGCCGCCGGGTCGACACCCGCGCGCCGCAGGGCGGACACGAAGACCAGGTTGCCCTTGGACTTCGACATCTTCTCGCCGTGCAGGGCGACCATGCCCGCGTGCACGTACGCCTTGGCCATCGGGAACTCGCCCGTCAGTGCCTGCGCGTGCGAGGCGCCCATCTCGTGGTGCGGGAACGCCAGGTCCGAGCCGCCGCCCTGGATGTCGAAGCCCATGCCCAGGTGGTCCAGGGCGATGGCCACGCACTCGATGTGCCAGCCGGGCCGGCCGCGCCCCAGCGAGGCGCCGTCCCAGCTCGGCTCGCCCTCGCGGGCGGCCATCCACAGCATCGGGTCGAGCGGGTTCTTCTTGCCCGGGCGCTCGGGGTCGCCGCCGCGCTCCGCCGACAGCAGGCGCATCGCCTCGGCGTCGAGGTGGGAGACGCCGCCGAAGTGCGGGTCGGACTCCACCGAGAAGTAGACGTCGCCGTCGAGGTCGTACGCCGCGCCCGCGTCCCGCAGCCGCTCCACCAGCGGCACGATGCCCGGTATGGCCTCGACGGCTCCGATGTAGTGCTGCGGGGGCAGCATCCGCAGGGCGGTCATGTCCTCGCGGAAGAGGGCCGTCTCGCGTTCGGCGAGCTCGGTCCAGTCCTGGTTGTCGCGCAGCGCACGCTCCAGGAGGGGGTCGTCGACGTCCGTCACGTTCTGGACGTAGTGGATCTGCCGCTTGGTGTCGAGCCACACGCGCTGCACGAGGTCGAACGCGTTGTAGGTCGCCGCGTGACCGATGTGGGTCGCGTCGTACGGGGTGATTCCGCAGACGTAGATACGGGCGACGGGACCGGGGGCGAGGGTGATCGTCCCTTGGGTCGCGGAGTCGTGGATCTGGAGGTCGCGGCCCTTGCCAGGCAGGGCGGGGACCTCAGAAGCGGGCCAGGCATGCATGTCTCGAGCGTAACCGGACGCGTGTTCATCAAACGAACCGGACCTGCACTGTTGGCCTGATCCGCACTCTTGCGATCTGGCCGGTTCTGTGCGAGCCGCTCATGGCTGGTTCAGACCGGTGGCCAGGGGATCGCGGGCCACTGACCGGACGGCTGGGGATGCACGCCCAAGGCCCTCAGCCGGGCCACACGGCCCCGTACGGCGCCCAGCTCGACCGGGGTGATCAGTTCACCCAGCCGGGTGGCCAGGGGCTCCCCGTCGGCCAGCCGGGCCGCCAAGGCGGCCAGCACCTCGCGGGCCTCGTCGGTCAGCGGCTCCCCCGCCCAGCCCCACAGCAGGGTGCGCAGCTTGTCCTCGGTGTGGAAGGTCACTCCGTGGTCGATGGCGTAGAGCCGGCCGTCGGGCGCGGGCAGCAGGTGGCCGCCCTTGCGGTCGCCGTTGTTGATCACGGCGTCGAGGACGGCGAGCCGGCGCAGCCTGGGGTCGTCGGCGTGGACGAGCAGGGCGGTGCGGCCCTCCCCCACCTCGGCGAAGGCGATCGGCTTCCAGCCCTCGCCCGCCTCCTCGCCGTCCACGAGTGCGAGCAGCTCCGCCTGGGGGGACCCGCCGGCTCCGTCGGACCCGGCGTCTTCGTCGGACCCGGCGTCTTCGTCGGACCCGGCGTCTTCGTCGGATCCGGCGGTGGCGTCCGGCTCACCGGGCCCGCCCGACTCGATCCACTGCTGGACCATGCCCTCGCCGTACGGCCCGTCGCGCAGCACGGTCGGCGGGACCAGCCCCCACCCCGTCGCCTCGGAGATCAGGTAGGCGGCGACCTCGCGCTGGGCGAGGTTCCCGTCGGGGAAGTCCCACAGCGGCCGCTCGCCCTTGACCGGCTTGTACACGCAGTCGGCGCTCACGCCCTCGTACGCGACGGTGCACAGCAGTACGGCGTTGGACGCCTCGCGGATCCGGCCGACGACGGTCAGCTCGCCCTTGGCGAGCAGTTCCTCAAGCTCCCCCGTGGCGCTCACGCCTGGCGCCGGTAGCCGTTCTGGCGCGGGCAGACGTGCCCCTCGGGGTCCAGCGGCAGGCTGCACAGCGGGCACGGCGGCCGGCCCGCGTTGACCACGTCCAGGGCCCGCTTGGCGAAGGCCCGGGCCTGGGCGCCGCTGAGGCGGACCCGCAGCATCGGCGGGCCGTTCTCCTCGTCCTGGAGCAGCCGCTCCTCCGCCTCGGCGAGGTCCTCGTCCGAGTCGGCGTCGAGCTCCACCAGGGCCTGCGCCTCGACGATCATGCGCTGCTCGTCGCCGTCCCAGGCCAGGGCCATGGTGCCGACGCGGAACTCCTCCTCGACGGGGACGTCCAGGGGCGCGGTGTCGGCGGCCTCGGCGGGGGCCATGGCCGGGACCGGGGCATTGCCGCCGGTGCGCCGCACGACCTCGTCCAGCAGCTCGTCCATCCGCTCGGCGAGCGCTGCGACCTGGGTCTTCTCCAGGGAGACGCTGGTGACCCGGGGACCGGAGGAGGCCTGCAGGAAGAACGTACGGCGCCCGGGCAGACCGACCGTCCCGGCCACGAAGCGGTCCGGGGGGTCGTAGAGGAACACCTGACGGGGCACGTCCAGTCTCCAAGCTCGGGGGTGCCCCCGGACGAAGTCTGGGGGAGGCAGGGGCAGGCTGCGCCCTTGTGTTGGCCCGTCCACCCTACTGCGCCGTTCGATCACACCGCGCCCGCGCCGCCTCCCACCACGGCGTTCCCGGTGCCTTCGGTCTCTTTGTCCGAGGCGGCGCCGGGTGCGGCGGGGTGTTCGCGCGGCGCGAACGATCCGAAGTCCCCGGTGTCGCCGAGCCGGAGCAGGAACGGCCGGGTCGGCGTGTAGCGGATCGCGGTGACCGAGCAGGGCTCGACGTGGACGCGCTGGAAGAGGTCCAGGTGCATGCCGAGGGCGTCGGCGACAAGGGACTTGATGATGTCCCCGTGCGAGCACACCAGGAAGACGGCGTCGGCGCCGTGTTCCTCCTCGATCCGTGCGTTCCAGTCCCGTACGCAGTCCACCGCGCGCGCCTGCATGGCCCGCATGGACTCGCCTCCGGGGAAGGTCGCGGCCGACGGGTGCTGCTGGACGATCTTCATGAGGGGTTCTTCGGAGAGCTCGGAAAGTTTGCGGCCCGACCAGTCGCCGTAGTGGCACTCGCCGATCCGCTCGTCGGTGTGCGCCGCGAGCTCCGGGCGGGCGGCCAGCAGCGGGGCCATGGTCTCCCGGCAGCGCTGGAGCGGGCTGCTGACGACGGCGGCGAGCGGCACTGCGGCGAGGCGTGCGGGCAGCTCCGCGGCCTGCTCGTTGCCGCGCTCGTCGAGGGCGACTCCGGGGGTCCATCCGGCGAGCAGCCCTGCGGTGTTGGCGGTGGAACGCCCGTGTCGTACGAGGATCAGCGTGGCCATGGCGCAAGCGTATGCGGTGACGCAGGTGTGCGGGCGGCCCGCGGGCGGGGGAGAATGCCCCGCGTGATTGTCGACTGCGCGATGTACCGAAACGGCCGCCGCTCCGAGGCTCCCGGGGACTTCTCCGACGCCCTCGACGAGGCCCGGGCGACCGGTGACGCCTTCCTGTGGGTCGGCATGCACGAGCCGACGGAGAAGGAATTCGAGCACGTCAGCCAGGAATTCGGCCTGCACCAGCTGGCGGTGGAGGACGCGCTGACCGCGCACCAGCGCCCGAAGCTGGAGGTGTACGACGACTCGCTCTTCGTGGTCCTCAAGCCGGTGATGTACGACGACGACACGGACACGGTCACCGCGGGCGAGCTGATGGTGTTCATCGGCGACTCCTTCGTGGTCACCGTCCGGCACGGCGAGGGGGCCGCGCTGGCCGCCGTACGCCGCAGGCTGGAGCAGGAGCCCGACGTGCTCAAGCACGGCCCGACGGCGGTTCTGTACGCGGTGTCCGACGCGGTGGTGGACCACTACATCGAGGTGGCCGCCGAGCTCCAGGCCGACCTGGAGGAGCTGGAAGCGGAGGTCTTCGCACCGAACACCGCGGACACCAAGAACACCGCCGCGCGGATCTACGGGTTCAAGCGGCAGGTCCTGGAGTTCCGCCGGGCCACCAGTCCGCTGCTGCAGCCGATGGACCGGCTGGCCTCCGGGACCGTGCCCTTCGTGCACGAGCACTCCCAGCCGTTCTTCCGCGACGTCGCCGACCACCTGACGAAGGCGAACGAGTACATCGAGGGCCTGGACCGGCTGCTCTCGGACGCGCTGGCCGCGCACCTGGCGCAGATGGGCGTCCGGCAGAACGACGACATGCGCAAGATCTCGGCGTGGGCGGCGATGGCGGCGGTCCCCACGATGGTCGCGGGGATCTACGGGATGAACTTCGAGCACATGCCGGAGCTCAGGCAGGGCTGGGGCTACCCGGCGGTGGTCGTGCTGATGGCCGCGCTGTGCCTGGGCCTGCACCGGCTGTTCAAGCGCCGCGGCTGGCTGTAGCCCCGCGGGTCGGGTCGGTCGGGTCGGTCGGGTCGGCCTCAGGCGAACTCGGGCGCGGTCGCCGCGGCGCCGCCCAGGGCGTTTCGCCGCTCCGGCGTGCGCAGGCCGATCATCCGGTGCCAGCCGCTGAACCGCTCGTACGCGTACATCCCGCGGATCCCGGCGGCGAGCGCGGCCGCCTTCGGCGCGGGCCAGCGCAGCAGCCGGCCCATGTGGCCCATGACGGCGAGGCTGACGTCGCGGTAGACGGAGATCTCGACGAGGGCGCTCTCGCGCAGGACCCGCTGGATGGCGGGGCCGTGTCCCTCGCGGGCGAGGCGCAGCAACTCCTCGTGGCAGTAGGCGAGGTGGTTGTCCTCGTCGTTGCTGATCATACGGACGGCCCTGCCGACCTCGGGGTGGTCGCCGAAGTACTTGACCAGCATGACCATCTGGTCGGCGGCACGCTGCTCGGTGACCCGGCTGTGCGCGAGGTAGACGACGATGTCCTCCTCGGTCAGGGCCTGCTCGCGACGGAGCTTCTCGTGCGCGAGGCCGATGCCGCGCCGCTCCAGCAGCATCGTGTAGTCGGTCTCGGGCGGGACCGGGACGGGCGGCAGGCCCCGCTTGCGCAGCAGGGCGTTGAAGATCCGGCCGTGCTTGTCCTCGTCGGCACCGTGCCGGGTGATCTTGGGCGCGAGATCGCGCATGCCGTCGGGCACCAGGGCGGCGATGCGGGCGTTCTCCCAGCCGCCCTGGGACTCCCCGCTGGCGGCGATCGAGCAGAACAGCTGGAAGGAGGCGTCGTGGTCGACGATCTCCTGGAACAGGCTGCGGGCAGAGAGCATGCACCGAGTCAAACGCCGGTGGCCGGGGCGGGCAACCGAGGGGTCGCACGACTCGTCCGAATGAACGAAGCCGGGAGACGGCCCCCGGCGCGTAACCCGGGGACCGCCCGGCGCGTTGTTGGCGGTGTCGGCCGTGGCGGGGAAGACCCCCCGAGCCCCCACCACGGCCGCAGGCGCACGGCGCCCCGTGAGAACGCCGGGAACTACGCCAGTCCCGCGATCTCCATGGCCCGGGTCCCGGCGCGCAGCGCGGCGACCCGCTCCTCCAGGGTGAAGCCGGCCGGGGCCAGCGTCAGGGTGGTGACCCCGGCCTCCGCGTAGGCCCGCATCCCGTCGGCGATCCGCTCCACCGGGCCGAGCAGGGTGGTGGAGTCGATCAGCGAGTGCGGGATCGCGGCGGCCGCGCCCTGCTTGTCGCCCGCCAGGTACTTGTCCTGGATCTCGGCGGCTTCCTTCTCGTAGCCCATGCGCTGGGCGAGCTGGTTGTAGAAGTTCTGCTTGCGGCTGCCCATGCCGCCGACGTACAGGGCGGTGTACGGGCGGAACATGTCCGCGAGCCCGGCCACGTCCTCGCCGAGGGCCAGCGGCACGGTCGGGCAGACGTCGAAGCCGTCCATCGTCAGCCCGGCCTTCTCGCGGCCCGCGCGGATGTGCCGCAGGGCCGTCTCCTCCAGGTGCTCGGCCGCCGGGAAGATCAGCAGCGCGCCGTCGGCGATCTCGCCGGTCTGCTCCAGGTTCTTCGGCCCGATGGCCGCGATGTAGAGCGGGATGTGCTCGCGCTCCGGGTGCACGGTCAGCTTGAGCGGCTTGCCCGGGCCGCCGGGCAGCGGCAGGGTCCAGTGCTCGCCCTCGTACGAGAGGCGCTCGCGGCTCATCGCCCTGCGGACGATCTCCACGTACTCGCGGGTCCGCGCGAGGGGCTTGTCGAACTTCACGCCGTACCAGCCCTCGGAGACCTGCGGCCCCGAGACGCCGAGGCCGAGGCGGAAGCGGCCCTTGGTGAGCGAGTCGAGGGTGGCGGCCGTCATGGCGGTCATCGCGGGCTGACGGGCCGGGATCTGCATGATCGCCGAGCCCACGTCGATGCGCTCGGTCTGGGCGGCGACCCAGGCGAGCACCGTGGGCGCGTCCGAGCCGTACGCCTCCGCGGCCCAGCAGACGTCGTAGCCGAGGCGGTCGGCCTCCTGGGCGACGGCGAGGTTGTCGGCGTCCATGCCCGCACCCCAGTAGCCGAGATTGATGCCGAGCCGCATGTTTCGTCCCCTTACGGTGTGCGCTTTACCGGTCAGTAACGTAGGTCTGCGGTGGACTGTAGCGCGCCCCGCCGCCCCGCGTCAGCGCCCCAGTAGTCTCAGCCCTCATGGAGCAGAGGCATCTCGGCCGCACCGGACTGCGCGTGTCCCGGATCGGCCTCGGCACGCTGACCTGGGGCCGATCCGGGGAAGGGCCCGACGAGGCGGAAGCCGCCGAGCAGTTGAAGACGTTCTGGGAGGCGGGCGGAACGCTCGTCGACACCGCGGACGTGTACGGGGGCGGGGAGGCGGAGTACCTCCTGGGCCGGCTGATCGGCGGGCTGGTGCCGCGCCGGGACCTGGTCATCGCGACCAAGGCGGGCAGCGTCCCGGATCCGCACCGCCGCGTCGACGGCTCGCGCGGGCACCTGCTCGCGGCGCTCGACGACTCCCTGGCCCGGCTGGGCACGGACCACGTGGACCTGTGGCAGGTGCACGCCTTCGACCCGGCGATCCCGCTGGAGGAGACCCTCCAGGCGCTGGACCTGGCGGTGAGCAGCGGCCGGGCCCGGTACGCGGGGGTGGCGGAGTTCTGCGGCTGGCAGCTGGCGAAGGCGGCGACCTGGCAGCTCGCGGCGCCGGGGGTACGGACCCGGCTCGCCTCCACGCAGATGGAGTACTCCCTCCTCCAGCGCGGGGTCGAGCGGGAGGTGCTGCCCGCGGCCCTGGACCTGGGCGTCGGGCTCCTCCCCTCCTCCCCGTTGGGCCGGGGCGTCCTGACGGGCAAGTACCGGGACGGCATCCCGGCCGACTCGCGGGCCGCGTCGCAGACCCTCGGGGCCTTCGTGGACCCGTATCTGGACGAGGCGGCGAGCCTCATCGTGGACGCGGTGGCGACGGCCGCGCACGGCCTGGCCGTGACCCCGCTCCAGGTGGCCCTGGCCTGGGTCCGCGACCGGCCGGGCGTGAGCGCCCCGATCGTCGGGGCGCGGACGGCGGCGCAGCTCGCGTCGGCGCTGTCGGTGGAGGCGCTTAGTCTTCCGGAGGAGATCTGCCAGGCGCTGGACGACGTTTCGGCGCCCGTGCACCGCTACCCCGACCAGGACTGGAGCACCCTGTGACCACGGACCCCGCCGCCGCCCCCACCGAGGCGACCCTCGCGGCCGCCGACGGCCCGTCCGAAGCCGAGGCGGTTACCGCAGGCGCGGGCGCGCCGGGCGAAGCCGAGGCCGCCACAGGCGGGATGAGCTCGGGCGAAGCCACGGAGGCCGCGGACGCGGACGAAGCCGGGGAGGCCGCAGGCGCGGGCGCGCCGGGCGAAGCCGGGGAGGCCGCGGGCGGGGGCGGTGCGGGCGGAGCCCGGGAGCGGGCCGGCGGCGAAGGGGGTCCGGGGGCGCAGCCCCCGGTTTCGGGAAGGGGCGGGGTGGGGGAAAGCCCCGCAGGGCCCACCCCCGAGCCCGGGACGGAACCCGCGCCGGAGGACACCGCCGAAGGCGAACCCGCGGCGGCGGACGCCACCGGCGGGGCCGAGCCCCCGGCGGAGGGCGCCGCCGAAGGCGAGCCCGCGGCGCCCGCGCTGAGCGAGGCGGCGGCCGAGCTGGCCGCACAGAAGGTCGAGCGCGAGCGGATCGCCCGCAGGAAGGCGGAGCGCGAGGCGCCCGTCGAGGCCGGCGGCAAGCTCAGCGGCACGGCCGCCGACCTGCTGGCCGCCGTACGGGCCGTGGAGAGCGGGGCCAAGCCCCCCGCCGTGTACTTCGACGAGGCCCCGGCCGCGCCGCGCAAGGCGGCCCCGGCTCCCCCGCCGCCCCGCACCCCGTCGCCCGCTCCGGCGCCCGCGCTCGCGCCCTCCGCCGACTCCGTCCAAGACGTCCGCGCCGTACTGGCGCGCGGCGGCGCCCCCGAGGCCCTCGCGGAGCCGACCGCCGCGGCCCTCGGCGTCGACGCCGCCGGGCAGCTCGCGGAGGACCCCTGGCGGCTGCTCGCCGTCCCCGCCGTCCGCCCGACCCAGGCGGACGGCTTCGCGCGGGCCCTGCTCGGCGCCGAGGCCGGTCCCGGGGACGAGCGCCGGGCCACCGCCCTGGTGGGCTGGCTGCTGGCCCAGGCCGCCGCCAAGGGGCACACCGCCCTGGAGGCCCCGACCCTGGAGGCCGCCCTCGCGCAGTACGGCGTACCGGACCCCGCCGAGGCCCTGGAGGCGGCCGTGGGCGACGGCGCGGTGCTGGTGTTCCACGAGCCGCTGGGCGAGCCCGCCGCGGAGGGTGAGGAGCAGCCCGTACGGGTGCTCGTCGGCCTGGAGGGATCCGCGATGGCCGAGGAGAGCCTGGCCGACGGCCTGGCCCGGCTGGCCAACACGTTCACGGATCCGGCGGACTGGGACGAGGCCGCCACCGGCCCGGGCGCCGAGCTGATCCGCGCCGCCGCCCGGCACGGCCTGGTCGCCCACACAGGCGGCGAGGCGGCCCGCGCCGAACCGCTGGCCCTGCTGGCCGCCGCCCGTCAGTTCGGCCTGCGCGCCTGCCTGGCCACGCATGCGCCCGCCGCGCCCGCGCCCGCCCCGGCCCCGGCCGCCGGTGCCGTCACCGTGGCCGGTCTGCTCGCCGGGACCGAGGGCCCCGGGCGTGACGCGGACGGGCAGTTCGAGCTGGACCTGCTCGTGGTCCTGGACGCCCCCCAGCTGGACGTGGAGACCGCCGCCGCGCTGGTGGAATCGGTCCCCGACGGGGCCCGGCTGGTGCTGTCCGGCGACCCGGGGGTGCTCGGCTCCGCCGGGCCGGGACGGGTGTTCGCCGATGTGCTGGCCGCCCGCGCCTGCCCCCAGGTGGTCTCCCGCACTCCGGACCCCGGCCCGCTCGGCGAGCTGGTCTCCGGGGTCGGGATCGGTGAGCTGAACCAGGTCGACGCCCCCGGCAAGGAGGTCGTCATCGTCCCGGTGCGCGACGCCGGCGAGGCCGTCCACCGCACCGTGCAGCTGGTGGCCGAGTCGGTGCCGCGCGCCTTCGGGATCCCGGCCGACAGCGTGCAGGTGATCACCCCGGGCCACGGCGGCTCCGCGGGCACCCGCGCGCTCAACGCCGCCCTCAAGGAACGGCTGAACCCGGGCCCCGGCCGGTTCGGCGGCTTCGATCCCGGGGACCGCGTGGTCCACGTGCCCTCGCCCGGGCGCGCGCTGGCGGCCCGTGTGGTGTCGGCGGACGCGCAGGGGTTGCACCTGGACACCGCGGGCGGGCGGGTCACCGTACCGAAGGAGCGGGTGGAGGCCGAGGTGCGCCGCGGCTGGGCGGTGACGGCGCATCAGGCCGTCGGGGCGCGCTGGCCCGCGGTGGTCGTCGTACTGCCCGGTGACGCGGCGCCCGCGCTGTCCCGGGACTGGGTGTACACGGCCTTCGGCCGCGCCGAGCGGCACCTGTCGGTGGTGCACGGTGTGGACCAGGCGCTGCCGCACGCGGTCGCGGAGGTGCTGCCGAAGCCCCGTACGACCCGGCTGGCGGGTCTGCTGCGGGCGCTGGCGGCCTCGGCCCGGGAGTCGGCCGCCGGGCAGGAGTGAGCAGGCCGCGGCCCCCGTCCCCCTTCCGGGACGGGGGCCGCGGTGGGTCAGGCGGGCGTCAGACCCGGCTCGGCGCTCGCGCCGTCCGGCTCTTCGTCTGCCTCTTCGTCCGGCTCTTCGTCTGCCTCTTCGTCGAATTCGTCGGCCTCGTCGTCGAAGACGGAGCTGACGTCGAACCGGTGCAGGACGTCCTGCGGATCGGTGTGCCCGAAGGGTGAGCCCAGCCACTCCCCCGGTTCCGCGATCTCCTCCGACGCCGCGATCCAGAGGGTGGAGTCGCCCTCTTCCAGACCGAAGTCCTTGGCGCGGGAAGCGATCTCGTCCGGCTCGTACTCCCCGAACAGCACGCCGAGCGCACCGGCGGTGCCCCCGTCGTGGTCGAGGTCGGCGTCCCGGTCGTGCGCGGCGACGCGCTCGGCCTGGGCGATCAGCCGCGCCGGTTCGACGACGGAGTAATCGCGGCGGACGAGGACGCTGAAGGCGGCGGGCTCGGCGGGACCGGTGTACGGGACCCCGTCCTCGGGCGTGGGGATCTCGAACGGGGTGACCTCGTCGTACCGGTCGTAGAGGAGTTCGTCGTACTCCTCGGCCGCGGCGGCGAGTTCGTTGAACGCGGCGTAGACGGCCGGATCCTCGTCCCCGATCCTGCTCTCGACCGCGGCGAGGTGACGGTCGAGCGCGGCCTTGACCGCCTCGGCGGCGGCGCGTACCTCGGCAACAGTGGGCAGAGCGGCATCAGACATAGTGCAGACGCTATCCGTAGCAGGGCGCTGCCCGCACAATAGATGCGATGCCGGAATACGAATTTGTCGACCTGTACGTGCCCCGCGGGGTTCCTCGCCAGGACACGACCCGCCTGTTGACCGATCATGCCGAGTACGGGCTTTGGGAGCTCGACCGGCTGACGCTGCTTCGGGACGGCAGTCGCCGGGTACGACTGCGCCGCCGGATCATCCGCCAGGTCCGCGCGACCTGGTGACGCGGGCCCGGGGGTGCCGGGGCCCGCGTCACGTCATGTCACGGGTACCGCCGTCAGGCCGCGTTGCGCGCCCGGCGGTAGAGCACGGCGCCTGCCAGCAGCATGCCTCCGGCCAGCGGTACGCCGGCGGAGAGGACGTCGCCCGCGCCGGTGGCGGCGAGCCCGCCGGTCCCGGGGCCGACCTGCCGGCCGGGGTGCGTGCCGATGGGCGTCACGGAACCGGTGCCGACCCCTGTGCCGGGGGCGGTGGGCGTACCGGGACTGCCGGGCTGGCCCGGAGTGCCGGGGTTACCAGGGGTGCCGGGCTGGCCCGGAGTGCCGGGCGTGCCCGGGTTGCCCGGCTGGCCGGGAGTTCCCGGGTTCCCGGGGTGTCCGGGGTTCCCCGGCGTACCGGGGTTCCCCGGCTGGCCGGGAGTTCCGGGGTGGCCCGGCGTACCCGGATTCCCGGGGTGGCCCGGCGTACCGGGGTGGCCGGGGGTGCCCGGGTTCCCGGGGTGGCCGGGCTCGTCCTCGTCGCACGGCTCGTCCGGGTTTCCGGGGTGGCCTGGATGTCCGGGGTATCCGGGGTGGCCCGGGTTGCCCGGCGTACCGGGGTTGCCGGGGTGGCCTTGGTGCCCGTGCCCGTGCGTGCCCGAGTCGTTGGAACAGTGGTTGCCGAAGGCCGGGTTGAGGGCCCCCACCACCGTGACGGTGTTGCCGCAGACGTTCACCGGTGTGTCCACGGGCGCCTGGGCGTTGTTCCCGGACAGCAGTCCGGGCGAGTTCGCGGCATGACCGGACGCGGTGGAGTCCGCGTGTGCGTAGCCCCCGCCGAACGCGAGAAGACCTCCCGCGGCCGCCACGGTGATCAAGGTCTTCCTGGTGGTGACCTGTACCTGTCGTCGCATCTGTACTTCGTCCCCTGGTGTGTACGTGTGGTCGACGCACCGGCCGTACAGGCTCCCCCGCCGCGCACGCCGAAAGATCAGCGCCGGGCCGTAAAAGCCCGGCAGCCCCGGAGCGCTGGGATGCGCTCCGGGGCCGAGAACTTCAGATGCGTCAGGCGTTGACGCAGGTGTTGCCGAAAGCCGGGTTCAGCAGGGCGATCACGTTGACCGTGTTACCGCAGACGTTCACGGGAATGTGAACCGGGACCTGGACGACGTTGCCGGACAGGACACCGGGGGAGCCGATGGCCGCACCCTGGGCACCCGCGTCGGCGACGGCCAGACCCGCACCCGCGAGAACCAGACCACCGGTGGCAGCCGCAGCGGCGACAACCTTCTTGAGCATTGTTCCTCCTAGTAGGCAAGTGCGGTCCCAGCCGCGGACCGCACCACCTGTAACGAGGAGGGTTCACCAGGGCTACGAGCGTATGAGCGCATTCACTCTTCTCAGTGGTTTGCGCACACCTCTGCGATTTCCCGGCGTTAGGCGTTGTCGATGAATCGGTCGAGCACCCGCACGCCGAACTTGAGCCCGTCGACCGGCACCCGCTCGTCCACGCCGTGGAACATCCCGGCGAAGTCCAGCTCCGGCGGCAGCTGCAGCGGCGCGAAGCCGAAGCAGCGGATCCCGAGGTCGTCGAAGGACTTCGCGTCCGTACCGCCCGAGAGCATGTAGGGGACCGCGCGGGCGATCGGGTCCTCGGCCCGCAGGGCGCCCTGCATGGCGTCCACGAGCCTGCCGTCGAAGTCCGTCTCCAGGGCCTTGTCCCCGTGCACGTCCTCCCGCTTCACGCGCGGGCCGAGGATCCGGTCGAGGTCGGCGAAGAACTCGTCCTCGTAGCCCGGCAGGAAACGGCCGTCGACGTGGGCGGTGGCCTGGCCGGGGATGACGTTGACCTTGTAGCCGGCGCCGAGCATGGTCGGGGCGGCCGAATTGCGCAGCGTCGCGCCGACCATCTTGGCGATGCCGCCGAGCTTGGCGAGCGTCGCGTCCATGTTGTCGGGGTCGAGCGGGGTTCCGAGCGCGTCCGAGAGTTCGTCGAGGAAGGACCGTACGGTCTTGGTCACGCGCACCGGCCATTGGTGGCGGCCGAGGCGCCCGACGGCCTCGCACAGCTCCGTGATGGCGTTGTCGTTGTTGGTCATGGAGCCGTGGCCCGCGGTGCCCTCCACCGTGAGCCGCATCCAGTGCATGCCCTTCTGCGCGGTCTCCACCAGGTAGAGCCGCAGGTTCTCGTTGACCGTGAAGGAGAAGCCGCCGACCTCGCCGATCGCCTCCGTGACCCCCTCGAAGAGCCCGGGGTGCTTGTCGACGAGGTGCCGGGCGCCGTAGACGCCTCCCGCCTCCTCGTCGGCGAGGAAGGCCAGCACGATGTCCCGCGGAGGCTTGCGCCCGCTGCGCATGCGGTCGCGTACGACGGCCAGCGTCATCGCGTCCATGTCCTTCATGTCGACGGCGCCGCGGCCCCACACGCAGCCGTCGGCGATCTCGCCCGCGAACGGGTCGTAGGTCCAGTCGGCGGCATTGGCCGGAACCACGTCGGTGTGCCCGTGGATCAGGAGCGCGGGCCGCGACGGGTCCTCGCCCTCGATGCGCGCGACGGTCGAGGCGCGCCCCTTGTGCGACTCGAAGATCCGGGGCTCCAGCCCGACCTCCGCGAGCTGCTCGGCGACCCACTCGGCCGCCTTGCGCTCGCCGGGGCCGGAGTGGTCGCCGTAGTTGCTGGTGTCGATCCGGATGAGGTCCCGGCAGAGGTCGACGACCTCGTCCTCGCCGGAGACGGTCTTGCCCGCGCTCGACTCGCTCACGCTGCTTCCTCCCACTGATCAGTACCGAACTGCCTCCCATCCTCCCGCCCCGGGCCGCTCTCCCCAAGGGCGATCCCCGGCCGTCGGGGGGTGTGATCGAGGACCTCGGAATGTTTGGTAATGTTTTCCACGTCGGAACGGCCCGCGAGGGACGCGAGACAGACACCTTGTCCGGGTGGCGGAATGGCAGACGCGCTAGCTTGAGGTGCTAGTGCCCTTTATCGGGCGTGGGGGTTCAAGTCCCCCCTCGGACACAGAGTGAAGGACCCCACTTCGGTGGGGTTCTTTGCGTTGGGGGACCGCGGCGTACCGCGCGCCGGGTACGGCATCATGGCCGTGACCGGCGGACGGGGGGAAAGAGCGTGGCGCAGGACGGGCCGGGCAACAGCACGGTGATCGGTGGCCGTTACCGGCTTCGGGAGCGGCTGGGCCGGGGCGGCATGGGGACCGTCTGGCGGGCCGAGGACGAGCTGCTCGGGCGGCAGGTGGCTGCCAAGGAGCTCCACGTCGACGCCGGTACGCAGGCCACGGGCGCCCTGCGGGAGGCGCGGGTCGTCGCGCAGATCAGGCATCCGCACGTCGTGGTCGTGCACGACGTCGTGGAGCACGAGGGCGTCCCCTACATCGTCATGGAGCTCGTCGACGGCGGCTCGCTGGCCGACCGGCTCGCCGGTGCGGGGCCGCTGAACCCCGTCGAGACGGCCCGGCTCGGGCTCGCGCTGCTCGGTGCGCTGAGCGCGGCGCACGGTCGCGGTGTGCTGCACCGGGACGTGAAGCCCGCCAATGTCCTGCTGGAGGCGGGCACGGGCCGGGTCGTGCTGACCGACTTCGGGATCGCCCGGCTGGCCGGGGCGACGACCATCAGTGAGACCGGGGCGTTCGTGGGCTCGCCCGAGTACACGGCGCCCGAGCGGTTGCGGGGCGAGGAGGCCGGGCCCGCGGCCGATCTGTGGTCGCTCGGCGTGCTGCTGTGTGCGGCGGTGACGGGCAAGTCGCCGTTCCACCGCGATTCGGTCGGTGGTGTCCTGCACGCCGTGGCGTTCGGCGAGATCCACCCGCCGGACGGGCTGGGGCCGCTGGCTCCGGTCGTCCGCGGTCTGCTGGAACGGGATCCGGAGCGGCGGCTGGGCGCGGCGGAGGCGGCGCGGCTGCTGGCGGCCTGCGCGGCGGGCGAGGACGACGGGTCGGCGGCGGCAGTGGCGGCGGTGGCGGCCGCGGTGTACACGCCGACCGAGCGGGCCACCCGGCCGGGCGGGCCGCTGCCCCCGGGGTCCGGGCGGCGGCGGACGGCGCTGCGCGCGGGGCTGGTGGCGGCGCTGGTCGCCGTGGCGGTCGCCGGCACGGTGACGGCGACCGCGCTGCTCGGCGACGACGGGGCCGCGGGGAGGGGGAAGGGGTCAGGTGTGACGGCGGGCGCCGCCGGCCTCTCCCCTGCCCCGTCTCCGTCGGCGTCGGCGTCGGCGTCCCCGTCGGGCCCGCCCGCCAGGTCGGTGCGTCCGGCGCCCGCCGGGTACCAGGTCGTGTCCGACGCGCAGGGCTTCAGCCTCGCCGTACCGGCCGGGTTCCGGCGCACCACCGACGACCAGCGGGTGTTCTACGCGTCGCCGGACGAGTCCGTGCGGATCGGTATCAAGACGGCCCCGGCGCCGGCTGGCGGCCCGCTCGCGTCGATGCGGCTCGCCGACCGGCACGGCGCGCAGAGCAATCCGGGGTACCGGGAGGGCAAGGTCGTCCCGACGACGCACGACGGGCTGCCGGCCGCTCTGTGGGAGTTCACCTGGGACGGCTTCACCCGCGCCGAGGGTGCCCGGCACACCTTCGACGTGTGCTGGGAGCAGGACGGGGTCCTGTACGACGTGTGGGTGTCGGCGCCGGTCGGCCGGGCCGCCGACGCGCGCGGCCACTTCGACGCCGCGCTGGACTCCTTCGTACCGGACCCGCGGGGCACCGCGGGTCCCTGACGGCGTCAGTCGCGGGACGCGGCGAGTTCGGCGACCCGGCGGCGGACCAGGTACCAGCCGCCGACCAGGGCGGCGCCGATGACCGGGACGCACATGACGGTGGTGCGGCCGACTCCGCCGTCGCACCACATCAGGACCAGGACCGTGACCAGGAAGGCCAGCGTCACGAGCTGGGTGTACGGGGCCCAGGGCAGGCGGTAGGAGGGACGCTCGACCTTGCCCTCGCGGGCGCGGCGCCAGAAGAAGAGCGAGCAGATCATGACCATCGCCCAGGTGCCGAGGATGCCGAGGGAGGCGAAGTTCAGGACGATCTCGAAGGCCTCGGACGGCATGAACTTGTTCAGGGCGACGCCGGCCAGGCCGAAGGCGGCGGTGAACAGGACGCCGCCGTAGGGGACCTTGCCCTTGTTCATGCGGGCGGTGAACCTGGGGGCGGATCCGGACATGGCCATCGAGCGCAGGATGCGGCCGGTGGAGTAGAGGCCGGAGTTCAGGCTGGAGAGGGCCGCGGTCAGGACGACCAGGTTCATGATCCCGGCGGCGCCGGGGATGCCCAGCTTGTCGAAGACGGTGACGAAGGGGCTCTGGCCGTCCGTGTACGCGGTGTACGGGAGCAGCAGCGCGAGCAGGATCACCGAGCCGACGTAGAAGATGCCGACGCGCCACATGATCGAGTTGATCGCCTTGGGCATGATCTTCTCGGGGTTCTCGGTCTCGCCGGCGGCGACGCCGCACAGCTCGACGGAGGCGTACGCGAAGACCACGCCCTGGATGACGAGCAGCATCGGGAGCATGCCGACGGGGAAGATGCCGCCGTTGTCGGTGATGGAGGACAGGCCCGGGGTGTGGCCGTCGATCTCGTGGCTGGTGGCGACGAGGTAGATGCCGACGAGCAGGAAGATCGTCAGGGCGGCGACCTTGACCAGGGAGAACCAGAACTCCATCTCGCCGAAGTACTTCACCGAGATCAGGTTGGCGGTGAGGACGATGGCGAGGGCGATGAACGCGAGGACCCACTGGGGGACGTCGGTGAACATCGACCAGAAGTGGGCGTAGGTCGCCGCGGCGGTGATGTCGGCGACGGTGGTCGTGGACCAGTTGAGGAAGTAGAGCCAGCCGGCCGTGTAGGCGCCCTTCTCCCCCATGAACTCGCGGGCGTAGGAGACGAAGGCTCCTGAGGAGGGGCGGTAGAGGACGAGCTCGCCGAGGGCCCGGACCACGAAGAAGGCGAAGATCCCGCACACCGCGTAGGCGATGGCGAGGGAGGGGCCCGCGCCGGCGAGGCGACCGCCCGCGCCGAGGAACAGGCCGGTGCCTATCGCTCCGCCGATCGCGATCATGTTGATGTGGCGGGACTTCAGGTCCTTGCTGTAGCCCTCGTCACCGGCGTCGACATGGCGGGGCGACGCCGGGGCGGGGGCCTCGGTCAAGGTGCGGTCACTCATCTATGACTTCGCCTTCGTGGGGGTCGGACAGGCAGGTCGGGAGCGCCGCGCAGGGGAGCTGGGTGGTGTCCCCTGTGCCGCGGTCCGATGTTTTTGTCGCCCCAGGAGACCATGAGGCTCCGCTACCCGCCAAAATCCTCCCCATGTGCGCCGAAGCCCCCGACGACCTTGGAAACGGTCGTCGGGGGCTTCGCAGGGCCTGGAATGCGAGGCGATCCGCTAGCTAGTCGTGCGGTGCGGCCTCCGCCGCCTGGTCGAGGCGGAAGGCCTCGTTGCCCAGGCCGATGCGGGCGTGCACCTCGGGGCGGCGGCTGCGCAGCAGGGCCCCGTACAGCAGGCCGATCACGACGGCGGCGCCGATGATGCCGGGCAGCACCCAGCTGAGTGCGGAGCCGTCCCCGGCGCCGACCAGGACGCCGAAGTCGCGGACGGTGTAGACGGCGATGGCGAGGAGGGCGAGGCCGGCGGCGCCGGCCGCGATCAGCCGCCAGACCTGGGCGCCGGCGGTGCCGCGGCGGACGAAGAAGGCGATGACGGCGAAGGAGGCGGTGGCCATGAGGAGGGTCACGCCGAGGGCGCCGACGCTGCCCATCCAGGTGAACAGGTGCAGGACCGGGGCGGTGGGGTCGCCGGCGGGCTTGTCGTCGGTGACGGCGAAGGCGATGACGACGACGGCGGCGATGACGGTCTGCAGGAGGGAGCCGGTGCCGGGGGCGCCGGTGCCGGCGTTGGTACGGCCGAAGGTGGCGGGGAGCAGGCCCTCGCGGCCCATGGCGAAGGCGTAGCGGGCGACGACGTTGTGGAAGCTGAGCATCGCGGCGAACATGCCGGTCACGAACAGGACGTGCAGGGCGTCGGTGAAGGCGGTGCCGAGGCGGTCTTCGGTGAGCTGGAAGAGCAGGCCGGGGCCGGCTTCGGCGGAGGCCTTGACCACCTCGCCGGGGCCGGTGGCGACCGTCAGGGCCCAGGCGCTGACCGCGAAGAAGAGGGCGACGAAGCCGACGGCGAGGAACATGACGCGCGAGACGACGATGTGCGGCTTGCTGGTCTCCTCGGCGTAGACGGGGGACTGCTCGAAGCCGACGAAGGCGGCGATGCAGAAGCACAGGGCGGTGCCGAGCCCGGCTCCGCTGAGGGTCTCGGGGTTGAAGGCGTGCAGCGAGAGGCCTTCGGCGGCGGGCTTGCCGAGGGCGGCGGCGTCGAAGATGACGACGAGGGCGCACTCGATGAGGAGGAGGACTCCGAGGACCTTGGCATTGAGGTCGATCTTGAGCCAGCCGAGGGCTCCGGTGGCGGCGACCGCGAGCAGGGCCGGTATCCACCAGGCGAGTTCGATGTCGAGGTAGGTGGCGAAGAGCCCGGAGATCTCGAAGCCGAGGATGCCGTAGACGCCGACCTGCATGGCGCTGTACGCGACGAGGGCGACGAGCGAGGCGCCGGCGCCCGCGGTGGGGCCGAGGCCGCGGGCGATGTACGCGTAGAAGGCGCCGGCGTTGTGCACGTGCCGGCTCATCTCGGCGTAGCCGATGCTGAAGAGCGCGAGGACGGCTCCGAGGATGACGAACAGCAGCGGCTGGCCGACGACTCCCATGACACCGAAGGTCGTGGGCATGACCCCCGCGACCACCATCAGGGGGGCACTGGCGGCGAGTACGGAGAGCAGCAGGCCGGCGGTGCCGAGGCGGTCGGCCCGCAGGGCACGGTCCTGGCCCTTGTACGTGCGTATCTCGGCCGCGTCGTGGAGCGTGGTGGATCTGCCCGTCGCCATGGCGGGTGTCCTTTCGGGGGTCTGCGAGCCTTCGGTGTCGGGGGTTTCGGGGGCGAAGGCTCAGGCGGTGCCGAGCGCGACACTGCGCGCGGCGAGGAAGGCCTTGTGGGGATCGAGGTCCGGATAGGACCAGGGGGCCGGGGTCGCGTGGCTCCCGATGCGGTGGAAGAGCGCGGCCGCCTCGGCGGGGCGGCCCTCGCAGAGCTTGGCGTGGGCGAGGAAGTTGAGGTCCACCCGGTTGCGGGGGTGGTCCTCGCGCTCCCACTCCAGCCACCAGTCGAAGGCGGAGCGCAGTACCTGGCGGGCGCGGCGGCCCGACCAGTGGGCCACGGCGCCGGCGCTGGTGTCGGAGCCGTACTTGCCGGCGAGCACCCGGTAGCGCTCGGCGTGGGCGATGACGGGCAGTACGGCGAGCGGGGAGTCGGCCGGGGACTCCTCGGCGGCCCAGGCGGCGAAGTCGTACACCTCGTGGAGCGGGTCGTGTCCGGTGGCGGGGGTGCGTTCGGCGAGCTTGGCGACCATCAGGTGGTGGGCGTGGTGGTGCTCCCGGTGGCGGGCCCGGACCTGGTCGAAGTGGCGGCTGAACTCCTCCTCGGTGCCGAAGGCGCGGGTGAGCAGGAGCAGGCCCAGCCAGGGCGTGGGGTCGGCGGGGAAGAGGGCGGCGGCCCGGCGGCAGGCCTCCTCGGCGGCCTCGGGCGTGCCCTTGCGGCGCAGGGCGGTGAAGACGGCCGCGCAGGCGAGGAGGGTCGTGGCGTCGGCGCTCTCGGGCTCGGCGAGCAGCCACTCGCGGGCCCAGGCGGTGGCGGCGGGGGTTTCGGCGAGGACGACGAGGCGGTGGCCGCGGCGGTCCCAGTCGTCGCCGGTGGCGACGAGGAGGGAGCGGGCCTTGGCCCACCGGCCCTGGGCGAACTGGCTTCGCACGTCGACCAGTTCGCTGTCGCAGAGGGCCGAGTCGAAGAGCTGGGCGTCCCGCTTGCGGGCGCGGCCGAGAGGCGGCGGAGGCGGGGACATCCGCGGAATTCCCTCCAGGACGCGGGCGATTGGACGGTGTGGCCGAATGATCACGCACAGCAAAGCGGTAGGCACTGCTCCGAGTCAAGGTCCAGTCCACCGGGTGGCGCGTTTCAACTGGTCCGGCGAGGTGCCGAGTTGAGTGGGTTGTTCCGGTTCGCCGGACCGCGGCGCGACGAGGTGGTGGAGGCGAGACGCTGCCCGGAGCCGGTGAACGGGCGGCCCCCGGCGGGCGGCCCCCGGTCGTGGGGGTCCCGCCCGCGGGGGCCGCCCGCGCGGACACCGCGTACCGTCAGCCGACCGCCTTCGCCGCCGCGCGCCCGGCCGCCCGGCCCGAGAAGATGCAGCCGCCGAGGAAGGTGCCTTCCAGGGCCCGGTAGCCGTGCACGCCGCCGCCGCCGAAGCCGGCCGCCTCGCCCGCCGCGTACACACCGGGCAGCGGCTCGCCGTCCGCGGCCAGGACACGCGAGGACAGGTCGGTCTCCAGCCCGCCCAAAGACTTGCGGGTCAGGATCGAGAGCCGCACCGCTATCAGCGGGCCGGCCTTGGGGTCCAGGATCCGGTGCGGGGCCGCGGTGCGGATCAGCCGGTCGCCGAGGTACTTGCGGGCGCCGTGGATCGCCGTCACCTGGAGGTCCTTGGTGAACGGATTGGCGATCTCCCGGTCCCGGGACACGATCTCCCGGCGCACCGTCTCCTCGTCGAGCAGGTCCTCCTTGGTGATCTCGTTCATCCGGCGGACGAGTGTGGACAGGTCCCGCTCGACGACGAAGTCCGCGCCGTTGTCCATGAAGGCCTTCACCGGGCCCGGTACGGCCTGCCGTGCGCGGTCGATGACGTCGCGGACCGACTTGCCGGTGAGGTCCGGATTCTGCTCGGAGCCGGAGAGGCCGAACTCCTTGCCGATGATGCGCTGGTTGAGGACGAACCAGGTGTGGTCGTGGCCGGTCTTCATGATGTGGTCGAGGGTGCCGAGGGTGTCGAAGCCCGGGAAGAGCGGTACGGGCAGCCGTCGGCCGGTCGCGTCCAGCCAGAGCGACGAAGGGCCGGGCAGGATGCGGATGCCGTGCCTGGCCCAGATCGGGTTCCAGTTCTCGATGCCCTCGGTGTAGTGCCACATCCGGTCCTTGTTGATGTGGCTGGCGCCCGCCGCCTCGGCGACGCCCAGCATCAGGCCGTCGACGTGCGCCGGGACCCCGGAGAGCATCCGCTGCGGCGGGGTGCCGAGCCGGGCCGGCCACTGGCTGCGCACGAGGTCGTGGTTGCCGCCGATGCCGCCGCTGGTCACGATCACGGCCTGGGCCCGCAGGGAGAAGGCCCCGGCGCTCTCGCGGCCGCTCGCGGTTCCCCGTACGGCGTCGGAGGGCTCCAGGATCTCGCCCGTGACCGTGTCCACCGCGCCGGCCGTACGGGAGAGTCCGGTGACCCGGTGGCGGAAGCGCAGCTGGACCAGGCCGCGGGCCACGCCGGCGCGGACGCGCCGTTCGAAGGGCTCCACCAGGCCGGGGCCGGTGCCCCAGGTGATGTGGAAACGGGGTACGGAGTTGCCGTGGCCGTTCGCGTCGTAGCCGCCGCGCTCGGCCCAGCCGACGACGGGGAAGAAGCGGACGCCCTGGGCGTGCAGCCAGGGGCGCTTCTCGCCCGCCGCGAAGTCGACGTACGCCTCGGCCCAGCGGCGCGGCCAGGCGTCCTCGGCGCGGTCGAAGCCGGCCGTGCCCTGCCAGTCCTGGAGGGCGAGGGCGTGGCTGTCCTTGATCCGCATCCGGCGCTGTTCGGGCGAGTCGACGAAGAACAGGCCGCCGAAGGACCAGTGCGCCTGGCCTCCGATGGACTGCTCGGGCTCCTGGTCGAGCAGGATGACCTTGCGGCCGGCGTCGACGAGCTCGGCGGTGGCCACGAGGCCCGCGAGCCCCGCCCCGATCACGATCACGTCTGCGTCGTACGTCATGCGAAACCCGTCCTCCGTCGGTGGTGGGGCGATCCTTGGCTACGGACCGGTAACCCGTCAACAGGGGTGGTTGGATGGACCGCGTGAGTGCCGCTGATGAAGTACTGGACGTGGTGGACCGGGACGACCGGGTGACGGGTCAGGCGCCGCGGGGCGAGGTGTACGCGCGCGGGCTGATCCACCGGTGCGTGTTCGTGCGGGTCAGGGACGCCGCCGGACGGATCTTCGTGCATCGCAGGACGGCCTCGAAGCTGGTCTTCCCCTCGCACTACGACATGTTCGTGGGCGGGGTGCTGGGCGCCGGGGAGGACTACGCGCAGGCCGCGCTGCGGGAGGCCGAGGAGGAGCTGGGGGTGACGGGGCTGGCGCAGCCGGAGCCGCTCTTCAAGTTCCTGTACGAGGGCCCGGGCGGGGCCTGGTGGTCGTACGTCCACGAGGTGCGCTGCGAGCTTCCGGTCCACCCGCAGGCCTCGGAGGTGGCGTGGCACGACTGGCTCCGCGCCGATGAGCTGGAGCGGCGGGCGGCCGACGGGCAGTGGACGTGGGTGCCCGACGGGTTGGAGGCCCACCGGCGGCTGCAAGCGTTCCTGGAGTCCCGCCAGTAGATTGTCCGGGTGATCGACTTCGTCAAGGACGTGCGGCTCTGGTTCGCACCGCAGAGGGTGCGGGACGAGGGCGATACCCCCGACTACCGTTTCTCGCTGGCCAACGAGCGGACCTTCCTGGCCTGGATCCGGACCGCGCTCGCCCTGGTGGGCGGCGGTTTCGCGGTGGACCAGTTCCTGCCGGACCTGCGGTGGGGGGTGCGGGTCTCGATGGCCCTCGCGCTGCTCGCGGTGGGCGCGGCCAGTGCGCTGCGGGCGGTGAACCACTGGGTGCAGTGCGAACGGGCGATGCGGCGGGGCGAGGACCTGCCGCTGTCCCGGTTCCCGGTGGTGCTGAGCCTGGGGGTGGGGCTGGTCGCGGTGGCGATGATGGTGGTCGTGCTGCTGGGCTGGACGACGGGCCGGTGACCCCTTCCGGCACGGCGCACCGCGATGCCGGACTGCAGCCGGAGCGGACCCGGCTCGCGTGGCGGCGTACGACGCTCTCCTGTGCCGTCACGGCCGTACTGGCGCTGCGGCAGGTGCTGCACGGGTCCGGTTCCGCGGTGGAGCTCATCGGGGCGGCGGGCATCGCCCTGCTCTGGCTGGCCTTCCTGGGGGTGGCGCACCGGCGGATGCGGGCGCTGGCGGCCGACCGGCCCCCGGCACTGGCGCCGCGGGCGGCCCTGGCGGCGGTGGCGTGCACGGTGGCGTTGGCGATGGCCGCGGTGACGGTCATCGTCTGAGCGACACGGCCGGAACACGGTGGGGACACAACGGGCGATATGGGGCAATCCGCACTAGCCTCGGCGCCATGACGACCTTGCACCACGAACACCCCACGCACGAGCACGCGCACGGCCCGGACTGCGGACACGCCCCGGTCGAGCACGGCGATCACGTCGACTACGCGCACGACGGCCATCTGCACCGCGAGCACTCGGGGCACTGGGACGAGTGCGAGCCTCAAGGGCACACCGCCCACGAAGGCCACGAGCACGCGCACGGCCCGGACTGCGGACACGAGGCGGTCCGGCACGGCGACCACGTCGACTACGCGCACGACGGGCACCGGCACGCGGCGCACGACGGGCACTACGACGACCACTGACCGATCGCTCGGCTGACCGCCTGACCGCCTGGCCGCCTGGCCGACTGGCCGACTGGCCGACTGGCCGAGCAGGCTCCGCTCGACCGCCCCTCCCTCCCCCGGCGTCGCCGCGACTGGCAGGATGCTGATCACCTGTCAAAGCGACCCGGGGAGAGCGCAGATGCCCATCGACGACCCGTACCTCGTCCAGCCCGCGGACGGGGTCTACGCCTACGTCCAGCCGGACGGCGGCTGGTGCCTCAACAACGCCGGCTTCGTGAGCGACGGAGGGCAAACGCTGCTCGTCGACACCGCCGCCACCCAGCGGCGGGCGCTGGCGCTGCGCGAGGCGGTTGTCGCCGACGGGGCGGCGCTGCCCCGCACCGTGGTCAACACCCACCACCACGGCGACCACACCTACGGCAACGGCGTCTTCGCCCCGGAGGCGCTGATCCTCGGGCACGACAACGCGCGGACCGAGCAGCTCACCGCCGGGCACCAGCTGGAGATGATCTGGCCCGCCACCGACTTCGGCGCGATAGAGATAACGACCCCCACCCTCACCTACAGCGACCGGATGACCTTGCACGTCGGCGAGACGGAGGTGCGGGTCATCCACCCCGGCGTGGCCCACACCACCGGGGACTCGGTCGTGTGGCTGCCGCGCCAGGGGGTCGTGTTCACCGGGGACCTGGTGTTCGCCGAGGGCACGCCGTTCCTCGCGATGGGCTCGCTGGCCGGGTCGCTGCGGGCGCTGGAGCTGCTGCGCTCGCTCGGCGCGGAAACCGTCGTACCGGGGCACGGGCCGCTGACCGACCCCTCGGCGTACGAGTCCACGGAGCGCTATCTGCGGTACGTGGCCGAACTCGCCCGGGAGGGCCGCGCGAAGGGGCAGAGCGCGCTGGAGGTGGCGCAGCAGGCCGACCTCGGCGAGTTCGCCGCCTGGCGGGAGAGCGAGCGGCTGGTGGCCAACCTCCACCGGGCGTACGCGGAGCTGGCCGGGGAGCCGGAGGGCGCGCCGCTGGACATCCTGACGGTGCTGCGGGACATGACGGTGATGAACGGCGGGACGCCGATCCTCTGCCACGCCTAGGTCGTCTCCGTCTTGGCGGAGCGCGTCGCGTCGGGTCGGGTCGGGTCGGGTCGGGTCGGGTCGGAAGTGTTTCTTTCGGCCCGCACTCTGGACGGCATACCGACTGGTCGGCATGATGGCTCGTAGACACCATCGACTCAGTACGGAGGCGCCCACCATGACCTCAGCCCCGGACGATCCGCGGGGACTCGATCTGGAGCGGCTGCGCGGCCATCTCGACGCCGCGCGGCCGGGACTCGTGGCCGGGGCACTGAGCGGCCGGCTGATCGAGGGCGGCCGCTCGAACCTCACGTACGAGATCACCGACGGCGCCGCCCGCTGGGTGCTGCGCCGGCCCCCGCTCGGCCACGTGCTGGCCACCGCGCACGACATGCGGCGCGAGCACCGGGTCATCGAGGCGCTGCACGGCACCGCCGTGCCGGTGCCCGAGCCGGTCCTGCTGTGCGAGGACGAGGCGGTGCTCGGGGCGCCGTTCTACGTCATGGAGTACGTGGACGGGGTGCCGTACCGGACGGCCGGGCAGCTCGCGGCCCTCGGCCCCGAGCGCACCCGGCGGGCCGTGCTGGGCCTGGTGGACACGCTGGTCGAGCTGCACGCGGTGGACCCGCAGGCGGTGGGCCTGGGCGACTTCGGGCGCCCGGACGGCTTCCTGGACCGGCAGCTGCGCCGCTGGGGCAAGCAGCTCGCGGCCTCCCGGGGCCGGGAGCTGGCGGGCATCGACGAGCTGCACGGCGCGCTCGGCCGGACGCTGCCCCACTCCCCCGCCCCCACCGTGGTGCACGGGGACTTCCGGCTCGACAACGTGCTGATCGGCGGATCCCCGTCCGGTCCCGACACCATCCGTGCGGTGCTGGACTGGGAGATGTCCACGCTCGGCGATCCGCTGACGGACCTCGGGCTGCTGGTGATGTACAGCTCCGACCTGGGGCTGAAGGACTCCCCGGTCAGCACGACGAGCGGAGCCCCGGGGCATCCGGCGCCCGCGGAGCTGATCGAGCGCTACGCCGCCCGCTCCGGCCGGGACACCTCGTCGATCGCCTGGTACACGGCCTTCGCCTGGTTCAAGCTCGCGGTGATCCTCGAAGGCATCCACTACCGGTACACGCTCGGGCAGACCGTCGGGGCCGGCTTCGACCGGATCGGCGAGCTGGTGCCGGTCTTCATCGAGCACGGTCTGACCACTCTTCATGAACGCCAAGGACTCCAGGAAAACTGAGGCAGCCACCCATGGACTTCGCATTCGACGCCCGTACCGAGGAACTCCGCGAGCGGCTCCTCGCGTTCATGGTGGAGTACGTCTACCCGGCGGAACCCGTCGCCGCCGAGCAGCGCGCACGGCTGGCCTCGCCCTGGGACACCCCGGCCGTCTTCGGTGAACTGAAGGCCGAAGCGCGCCGCCAGGGCCTGTGGAACCTCTTCTTGCCGGACGCGGAGTACGGCGCCGGGCTGACCAATCTGCAGTACGCCCCGCTGGCCGAGATCACCGGCCGCAGCCCGCACCTGGCCCCGACCGCCACCAACTGCGCGGCCCCGGACACCGGGAACATGGAGCTGCTCGCCCAGTTCGCGGACGAGGAGCAGAAGAAGCAGTGGCTGCACCCGCTGCTGGCGGGCGAGATCCGTTCGGCCTTCGCGATGACCGAGCCCGAGGTGGCCTCCTCGGACGCGACGAACATCGAGACGCGGATCGAGCGTGCGGGCGACGAGTACGTGGTCACCGGCCGCAAGTGGTTCATCTCCGGGGCCATGAACCCGGACTGCAAGATCTTCATCGTGATGGGCAAGACCGACCCGGACGGCGCCGACCCGCGCCGCCAGCAGTCGATGATCCTGGTCCCCCGCGACACCCCCGGCGTGGAGGTGCGCCGGGCGATGACGGTGTACGGGTACGAGGACCACGACCACGGCGGCCACGCCGAGGTGGTCTTCGACGGGGCCCGGGTCCCGGCGGCGAACCTGATCGGCGAGGAGGGCACCGGCTTCGCCATCGCCCAGGCGCGCCTGGGGCCGGGCCGGATCCACCACTGCATGCGGCTGATCGGCATGGCGGAGCGGGCCATCGAGTTGATGTGCCGGCGCGCGATCGGACGTACGGCCTTCGGCAAGGAGCTGGCCGCGCAGGGGGTCGTGCAGAACTGGATCGCGGACGCCCGGGTCACGGTGGAGCAGCTGCGGCTGCTGGTGCTGAAGACGGCCTGGCTGATGGACACCGTCGGGAACCGGGGCGCGCACACCGAGATCCAGGCCATCAAGATCGCGACCCCGCGGGCGGTCGTCGGGATCCTGGACCAGGCCGTGCAACTGCACGGTGCGGGCGGGGTGAGCCAGGACTTCCCACTGGCCGAGCTGTGGGCGGCGGCGCGGACGCTGCGGCTGGCGGACGGGCCGGACGAGGTGCACCAGCGCTCGCTGGCCCACCGGGAGCTGAAGCGGTATCGCTGACACGGAGGGGGCTTCGGGGTGGTCTAAACCACCCCGAAGGTCCGATATATTCGGTACATCCCCCACCGAAGGTGCATATCGTCATGCCTAGCTCCACCCTGGCCGCCCCGGCGCCGGTGACCGTGCCCGCCACCGAACCGCAGGCCCCCGCCGGCAAGGTGGCCAACCCCGGGCCCCTCGGTCTGGCCGCGTTCGCCCTGACCACCTTCGTGCTCAGCCTCTTCAACTCGGGCCTGATCTCGAACGCGGCCCTCAGCGCCGTCGTGCTGCCGCTGGCCCTCTTCTACGGCGGGCTCGCGCAGTTCGTGGCGGGCATCCTGGAGTTCCGCCGCGGCAACACCTTCGGGACCACCGCGTTCGTCTCGTACGGCGCGTTCTGGATGGCCTTCGCCGGCTACGTGAAGTTCGTCGTCCCCACGCTGCCCGCCGACCAGGCGCACGTCGCCACCGGCTGGTTCCTCGTGGCCTGGTTCATCTTCACCGCCTACATGTCCATCGCGGCGCTGCGCCTCGACCTCGCGCACCGGGCCCTGTTCATCGTGCTGGCGCTGACCTTCCTCTTCCTCGCGCTCGGCGACCTGGCCGAGGCCACCGCCCTGACCCACACCGGCGGCTTCCTCGGCCTGCTGTGCGCGGGCATCGCCTGGTACATCTCCTTCGCCGTGGTGACCGAGGAGACCTGGGGCCGCAAGGTCCTGCCGCTGGGCTGAACCGCCCCGGCAGGCCCTCAGGGGCGCAGCGCCCGCAGCAGCAGGTCGGCGAGGTGGTCGGCGACCTGCTGCGGGGTGAGCGGGCCGTCCTCCCGGTACCAGGTGGACAGGTGGTGGACGGACCCGAAGTGGTAGTCCACCACCAGGTCGGCCGGCGTGGCCGTCGAGAAGACGCCCGCGCGCTGGCCCTCCTCGACCAGCGCCCGGAAGCGTTCGTGGTAGCGCCGGCGCTCCGCCCGTACCTGCTTGAACTTCTCCGGGCTCAGCTGGTGCATCGAGCGGAAGAAGATCATCGCGTCGTCGAGGTTCTCGATGGTCGTGACGACCACGTCGGCGGCCGCGGCGCGCAGCCGCTCCTCGACGGGTGCATCGGATTCGGCCACCGCGTCCAGCCGCTGCTGCTGGAGGCGCAGCATGCGCGCGTACACCTCGTGCAGCAGATCGTCCTTCGACCCGAAGTAGTGGTAGAGCGCGCCCTTGGTCACCCCGGCCGCCTCGACGATCTCCTGGACCGAGGTGCGGTCGTAGCCCCGCTCCGCGAACAGCCTGGTGGCGACGGCCAGCAGCCGCTGCGGCACCGGTGCCTCGTGTGCGGCTTCGGGCTCCTTGGTCTTGGCGGCCATGGCGCTCGCCTTCCCTTCCTTCTTGCGGACGTGCCTGCGGGACGCCGTACGGCCCTACGGCTGTTTTCAGCCGCGCTCGCGCAGTTCCCGTCGCAGGATCTTGCCACTGGTCGTCTTCGGAAGGACAGGCAGGATCTCCACCTGGCGCGGGTATTTGTACGCGGCGATCCGCTCGGCGCAGTACGCGGACAGTTCCGCGGGCTCGGCACTGGCCCCGGGGCGCAGGCTGACGTACGCCTTCACGCTCTCCCCGCGGTACGGGTCGGGGACCCCGACCACGGCCGCCTCGCGGACGGCGGGGTGGGTGTAGAGCACGTCCTCGACCTCGCGCGGCCAGACCTTGAAGCCGGAGGCGTTGATCATGTCCTTCTTGCGGTCGACGACGTAGAGCCAGCCGTCCGCGTCCATGAACCCGACGTCCCCGGTGCGCAGTTCGCCGTCCGGGAAGGCCTTGGCGGTGTCGGCGGGCAGGCCCCAGTAGCCGGGGACCACCTGGGGGCCGCGGACGGCTATCTCGCCGCTCTCGCCGAAGGGGACCTCGGCGCCGGACTCGTCGAGGATCCGTACCAGGGTGTCGGCGCCGGGCAGGCCCACGGAGAGGGTGCCGGAGACGGGGTCGACCGGCGCCTCGCGATGTGCGGGGACCGAGGCGCAGGGGGCGGTGCACTCGGTGAGGCCGTAGCCGTTGCGCAGGTAGAAGCCGAAGGCGGAGCGCAGCCGTTCCACGAGCGCGGGCGGGAGCGGGGCGCCGCCGGAGGAGATCACCTGGAACGAGGCGAAGTGGTCGGGGGTGACGGCGGGGTGCGCGGCGAGGGCCATGAAGGCGGTGGCCGGGCCGACGGTGTAGGCGGGGCGGTGTTCGAGGAAGGCGTCGAGGACGACGCCCGCCTCGAAGCGGTGGGCGAGGACGAGGGTGCCGGCGTTGGCGACGCAGGCGGCGAGCTCGCAGACCATGCCGGTGATGTGGAAGAGCGGGGCGAGCGCGAAGTAGGCGGCGCCCTCGGCCAGGGGGTGCCCGGCGACCTGCCGGGCGGCGTTGTGGGTGAGGGCGCCGTGCGGGTTCATGGCTCCCTTGGGGGCGCCGCTGGTTCCCGAGGTGTAGCTGATGAGGGCGGTGTCGGCCGCGGTGAGGGCCGGGTCCGGCGGGGCGGGGTGGCCCGCCCGGGCCACTGCGGTGAGGTCGTCGGCATCGGCATCGGCGTCGGCGTGCGCGTGGGCGTCGGCGTCCGCGTGCGCGGGCCGTGGTTCGCCGCCGGACGTGAGGACCCGTACGTCGTCGCGCGTCTGGAAATCCAGGTCACAGGCGGTCAGCGCGATCCGTACGTCGCTGCCGCGGGCGGCCTCGCGCAGGTACGCCGCCCACGCGCCGCCGTCGCAGACCAGCGCGGCGGCTCCCGAGTCGCGCAGGATGTGCCCGACCTCCCGCGACTTGTACATCGGGTTGAGCGGGACGACGACCGCCCCGGCCTTCCAGGCGGCCAGGACGGCGAGGACGAAGTGCGGGGTGTTCTGCAGCATGACCGCGACCCGGTCGCCCCGGCCGATGCCCCGCGCGGCGAGGTGACCGGCGACGGAGTCGGAGAGGGCGTCGGTCTCGGCGTAGCCGATCCGGCCGTCGAAGTAGGCCAGCGCGGTGCGTCCGGGGGCGCGGGTCACCGCGTCGCGGAAGGCGTGCAGCACGCTGGGCGGCGGCGAGATCGGCGCCCGCTGGGCCGCACTGAGCAGGGCGGCCCAGGGCTTGGCGGCGTACGGGGAGGGCTGGGGCTCGCCGCCGCCGTAGGAGGGGGCCGACCGCGTCAACGCGACTCCCATTTCTGCTGGAGGTGGTTCATGCCGCTCAGCCAGCGGTCCGGCTCGGTCGCGCGGGCGGCGTAGAAGTCCGCGACCTCGGGGTGCGGGAGGATCAAGAACCGGCCCTTCTCCATGCCGTCGAACAGGGCGGACGCGACCGTTTCGGGCTCGATCGCGGTCGGCGCGAGGACCAGCTCGCCCGCCGATCCCGCGGCGGTGAGCATGTCGGTGCGCACTCCCTGCGGGCAGATCGCGTGGACCTGGATCCCGCGGTGGCGGTAGGTCAGCGAGAGCCACTCCGCGAAGGCCAGCGCGCCGTGCTTGGTGACACTGTACGGCGCCGCTCCGATCATGGTCAGCAGCCCGGCGGCCGAGACGGTGGAGACGAAGCGGCCGCTCCCCCGCTCCAGCCAGTCCGGCAGCAGCAGCCTGGCGGCGCGCACGTGCGCCATGACGTTGGTGTCCCAGGCGGCCTCCCAGACGGACTCGTCGGCGAACGCGTCGCCGCCGGAGGCGAGTCCGGCGTTGGCGCAGTAGACGTCGACCGTGCCGCCGAGCGCCGCGCGGGCCTCGTCCACGATCGCCGACGCGTCGCCGGGCACCGCGACGGCCCGGGCGCCGATCGCGTCGGCCACGGCCGCGGCCTTGGCGGGGTCGAGGTCGTTGACCACGACGGTGGCCCCCTCGGCGGCGAAACGGTGGGCGAGGGCGGCGCCGATCCCGCCTCCCGCGCCGGTGACGACGACTCGCTGGTCCTGGTACGCGCTCACGGGATGCACCTCTCGTCACCGGCTGCTGCTGAACGGCAGACTAACCAGTCGGTATGTCGCTGCGGAAGGGGTCCGGCACCTAGCTTGGCCGGATGACTCTGTCGCGACGGGGGTTGCTGGGGCTGGCCGGGGCCGCGGGCGCGCTGGGGGTGGCCGGCGCCGCCGCGCCCGGGGCGGAGGCCGGCGCGGTGGCGGACCGGGTGCGCACCGGGTTCGAGCGGCTCGCCGCGGACGGGTACGACGTACTCGCCGGGCAGAGGGTCGGGGTCGTCACCAACCCCACCGGGATCACCGCCGACGCCCGCCACCTGGTCGACGTACTGCACGCGGACCGGGGGGTGGACCTGGTCGCGGTGTTCGGGCCCGAGCACGGTTTCCGCGGGACGGCGCAGGCGGGCGGCTCGGAGGGCGCGGGGCGGGACCCGGCGACGGGACTGCCCGTGTACGACACGTACGACAAGAGCGGGCAGCGGCTCGCGGACGTCTTCACGGCGGCCGGGATCGACACCGTCGTCTTCGACGTCCAGGACGTCGGGGCGCGCTTCTACACCTACATCTGGACCCTCTACGACTGCATGCGCGCGGCCGCCCTGGCCGGCAAGGCGGTGGTGGTGCTGGACCGGCCCAATCCGGTGGGCGGGCGGCGGGCCGCGGGGCCCGTGCTGCAGCGCCCGTACGCGAGCTTCGTGGGTCGGGAGCCCATCGCGCTCGCCCACGGGATGACGGCGGGCGAACTGGCCCTGCTCTTCAACGGGGAGTTCCTGGCCGGGAGCCCGGCGAGGCTGCGGGTGGTCGGGATGTCCGGGTGGCGGCGGGAGTCGTTCTTCGGGGCGACCGGGCTGCCCTGGGTACCGCCCAGCCCGAACATGCCGACCCCGGACACGGCCCTCGCGTACGCCGGGACCTGCCTGTTCGAGGGGACCAACCTCTCCGAGGGGCGCGGGACGACCACGCCCTTCGAGGTGCTGGGCGCGGAGGGCCTGGACCGGCGGTGGGCGGAGGCGGCGAACGGGCTGGGGCTGGGCGGGGTGTGGTTCCGGGAGGCGTACTTCACGCCGTCCTTCTCCAAGTACGCCGGGAAGGTGTGCGGCGGGGTCCGGCTCATCGTGCACGACCGGGAGGCCTTCGACCCGGTACGGGCCGGCATCGGCCTGCTGGTCACCGCGCGCCGGACGTGGAGCGGCTTCGCCTGGCGCGCGGACCGGTGGATCGACCGGCTGACGGGCTCGGACCGGGTGCGGCTGATGGTGGACGCGGGGGCCGGGGTGGAGGAGATCGCGGGCGACTGGGCGGCGGGGCTCGCGCGGTTCGAGGCGGTGCGCGGGCGATACCTCCTCTACTGAACCTCCCTTCTCCGACCGGCCTCCTCCACTTGCTCCGCCACCGACCGCGTCGCGGGTCTGGCCGAGCGGGCGCGGCAGCAGGATGCTGGCTGCGCTGGAGGCGTACGCCGGTGAGCGTGGAGGGGGACGTCATGGCGGACATCGGTACGGGGTTCGGATCAGGGGTCGGGGTCGGAGCCGGGGTCGGGGTCGGGGTCGCGCCCTACGCCGAGCTGGTGTTCGATGCCGACGGGGACGCGGACCGGGGCGCTCAGGAGGCGCTCTCGCGCGTCGAGGCCACCGATCTGCTGGTCTTCGCGCACGGCTGGAACACCGACCGGTCCACCGCGACACGGCTCTTCGACCGGTTCTTCGCCCCCTTCCCGGGGCTGGTGGGCTCGGGGGTGCGGCTGGGGTACGTGGGAGTCGTGTGGCCCTCCATCCGCTTCTCCGACGAGCCGATACCGGACTTCGACTCCCCCGGCGCACTCGCCGAACCGGGCCACGGGCCCGCCCTCGACCCTCGTACCCGACAGGCGCTGGCGGTCTTCTGGCCGCACCGGCGGGCCGAGCTGGACCGGGTCGCCGAACTGCTGGAGGAGCGGCCCGATTCGGTGGCGGCCTTCACCGAGTTCGGCGCCCTGGTACGGGAGCTGGCCGGGCTGGACGCGGTCGCCACGGCGGTCGACCCCACGGTCCCGATGATCTTCACCGCGGACGTCCTGGAGGTGTGCCGGGCCCTCACCGACGCCCTGGCCGAAGCGGGCGCCGCCCTGCCCGAGAGTCCGGCAGCAGCGGGATTCTCGGTCGGCGGCGGTCTGCGGACCCTGTGGCACGGCGCCAAGGAGCTGCTGCGCCAGGCGACCTACTACGAGATGAAGGCGCGGGCCGGGGTGGTCGGCGAGCGCGGCCTCGGCCCGGTGCTGGCGGAGCTGTCCGGCCGCCGCCCGGCCCTGCGGATCCATCTGATCGGGCACAGCTTCGGCGCCCGCGTGGTGTCCTTCTCGCTGCGCGCGGTGCCGGACGGGACGCGGAACGTGAAATCCCTGACCCTGCTCCAAGGCGCCTTCTCCCACTACGCTTTCGCCGACAGCCTGCCGCACGCCAGGGGCAGCGGGGGCGCCCTGCGCGGGCTGGCCGCCAGGGTCGACGGACCGGTGGCCGCCTGCCATTCCCCGTACGACTCGGCACTCAAGGTCTTCTACCCGCTGGCCTCCCGGATGGCAGGTGATTCGGCCGGTCTCCTCGGCTTCGACGAACGGTGGGGCGCGATCGGGCACGACGGCGTCCAGGCGGTGCCGGGCGCACCGCGGCTGACCCTCGACACCGCGCTGCACGGGGGGCTGCCTGCGGCCGGATGCGTCAGCGTGGACGCGGGCTCCGTCGTCCGGCGCGGCGGCGCGCCCTCGGGGGCGCACAGCGACATCTGCCACGAGGAGCTGGCCCGGCTGGTGGTTGCCGCGGGGCGCATGGGGCGCTGAATTCCGGCCATGTGCCACCCGCACGCCTCGACCGCCCCCGCATGCGCCCACACCGGGCCGGGCATGTTGGGCACATCGGGTACACCACAGGGTGCGGGCGCGGCGCACGGCGGAGGTGAAGGTGTGATGGCGGGTTTCCGGAGTCTGGCCTACCAGGTGCGCGACGCGCGCAACGACCGGGCCCTGCGGCGCCATTCGCTGCGCCGCTGCCTGGAGCGGTTCGCCCCGTACGGGCACCGGGCGACCTGGTGGCACCTGTGCGACCGGCACGGGATCGCTCCCGAGGACCGGGGGGCCGATCCGCTGCGGCTGGTCGCGGCGCTGGAGGAGCTGGAGGAGGCGCGGGCGGTCTGGCTCGAGTACGAGCGCCAGTTCGCGGAGCGGCGCCGGCGGGAGAAACACCACGGGCTGCGGCGGCCGGAGTGGGCGTGGGGCGGCAGCGGGGACCCGGTGGTGCGGTGCGCGGACCCGGGGGTGCGGCCGGAGGGGACGCTGGGCGAGGTGCTGCGAAGACTGGTGACGGCTCTGGAGTCGGAGCCGGGGACGGCCTGCCCGGTGTGCGGGGAGCAGGAGTTGCACTGGCCGCCTGCGGCGGTCTCGGGGCACCGGGCCTGGGAGGGCGCGTGGGCCTGGGACGGGCCGTTGTGCGCCGGGTGCGGGATCGTCGTGCCGAGGCCGGCGCTGGCCGACTCGACGGCGGGGGGCGCGGGGGCGGGTGCCGCTGCGTGAGTGCGCGGCGGCTGGTGGGGTCGCTGAACGGGGCCCGGAGCGCCGCCGACGGGCCGGCCGCGCCGATGTCCCCCGCGGACCTGGTGGAGTCGGCGCTCGTTCCCGCGAGCATCGCCGCCGAGCCCGATCCGGCGGGGGGCCTGGCGCGGGTGCGGTCCTGGACGGTGCTGCCCGACCGGGCGGCGGTGTGTTTCGCGGAGCCGGGGGCGGCGGAGCTGGTGCTGTGGCCGGGAGGTTTGCCGGGTCGCGGTGTCCGGTGCGGTGCATCGCAAGGCGGAGGACCGCGTCTCGTACCGGACGTACTTGCGCGGTCCGACAACGCGGTGAACCCTTCCGGTCACAGCACTAGAGGCGCGAGCCGGTGAGGCGGGCGCCGAAGGCGTCGTCGGGGTTGGACAGTGCGCAGTTCTCGAGCGAGAGGCAGCCGCAGGCGATGCAGTCCGTCAAGTGATCGCGCAGACGCCCGAGTTGGGAGATGCGCTGATCGAGCTCGGCGCGCCAGGCCTCGGAGAGCCGGGCCCAGTCCTCGCGGTTGGGGGTGCGGCCCTCGGGGAGCTGGGCGAGTGCGTCGCGGATGCTGGCGAGCGGGATGCCGACGCGCTGGGCCGCGCGTACGAAGGCCACCCGGCGCAGCGCGTCCCGGGTGTAGCGGCGCTGGTTGCCGGAGGTGCGACTGCTGCTGATCAGGCCCTTGGTCTCGTAGAAGTGGAGCGCGGAGACGGCCGCGCCACTGCGGGCGGACAGCTGGCCGACGGTCAGTTCGTGGACTTTCTCGGGAATCTGCGGCACAGCGCCGAGCCTAGTCGGACGTACGGGAGTCCGTTGACAGATACATGTGGTCCCACCATGCTGAGCAAGCGCTTATTCGTCAGGCATTGCCAGGGAGAGGGAGCGGTATGGCCGAGCCGAGGATCTTCACGTCCGCCGAGGAGCTGCGCGCCGGGGTCGGCGAGCCGCTCGGCCCGAGCGACTGGCTGGAGGTGGACCAGAAGCGGATCGACCTCTTCGCCGACGCCACCGGCGACCACCAGTGGATCCACGTGGACCCGGAGCGGGCGGCGACCGGACCCTTCGGTTCCACCATTGCGCACGGCTACCTCACGCTGTCGCTGCTGCCGAGCCTGGTGCCGCAGATCATGCGGGTCGAAGGCATGAAGATGGGCATCAACTACGGCACGAACAAGGTGCGTTTCCCCGCTCCGGTGCCGGTGGGATCGCGGCTGCGCGCCACCGCCGTGATCACGGAGGTGACGGAGGCGGGCGGCGGTGTGCAGGTGACGGCCACGGTCACCGTCGAGCGCGAGGGCGGCGAGAAGCCGGTGTGCGTCGCGGAGTCGGTGTCGCGGTACTACTTCTGAGCGTCCGGTCTACGCCCGAGGGCGCGGACCCGAGCCCACCATGCGCAGGACGAGGTCGGCGTAGAGCGTGCCGACCTCGTCGGGCGTGCGCCGCCCGGCCACGTTGAACCAGCGGGCCACGTCGATGCACAGGGACAGTACGGCCAGGGTGGTGCCGGGCACGTCCGGGACGTCGAACTCACCCTGCGCGACCCCGTCGGCGAGGATGCGGCGCACGGCGGCGTCGCTCTGCCGGCGCAGTGCCACGATTTCGGAGCGGTGCTCCGAAGCGAGGGCATCGAGCTCGTACTGGACCACCCGCGCGGTGGTGTGATGTGCCGCGTGCCACCGCACGAAGGAGCGGACGGCCTCGTCCAGCCGCTCGGCCGCCGTTCCGGGTGCGGAAGCCGCCGTCTCCAGGATCTCCAGGGCCTTGTCGTGGCCGATCCGGCTGATCCGGTGGAGCAGCTCTTCCTTGGTCTTGTAATGGATGTAGAGCGCGGCCGGGCTCATGCCGGCCCGCCCTGCAATGTCACGCGTGGTGGTCGCGTGGTATCCGCGCTCGGCGAAGGCTTCGACGGCGGCGACGAGCAGCCGCCGCGCGGCGTCGGGGGTGACCTGCGACCACGGCTGACCGCCGGCGGCCGTCTCCTCCGCGTTGTCCATCGCCCGCTCACCCTCTTCGCCCTGTAGGAATGAACAGCTTACCGGAGGGTGAGCAAGCGCTTAGGCGCCTTGGGCTAAGGCTTCGGCTGGAAGGGGTCGTACTCCGCCAGGATCTTCTCCATCCGGGCCTGGTCGACCCTGCTGACGATCTGGCCCGCCTCCTGCCGGTCCCTGACCACCTTGGCCAGCGTGAAGGCCGAGGTGGTCAGGTACAGGACGGCGATGCCGAGGAAGGCGCGCACCCACGCGTCCGTGTCGAGGTTGTAGATGCCGACGGCCACCGCGCTCATCGCGACGCCGAAGGAGGCAACGGCCTGGCCGTAGTACGCCCCCGTGTTCTGCTGCTTGACCGGTGTCTCGTTCATGGCCCCAGCATCGGGCGGGGTGCGCCGGGTCACATCCGCACACGTACTCACGTACGTACTCAGAACGCCGAAACCCCGGTGCGGGCGCGGCCGATGAGCAGCTTCTGGATCTGGCTCGTGCCCTCGTACAGGGTCATCACTCGGGCATCGCGCAGCAGTTTGGCCGCCGGGTACTCGTCGATGTAGCCGTAACCGCCGTGTACCTGGAGGGCGTTGCTCGCGGCGCGCACGGCGGCCTCGGAGGCGAAGAGCTTGGCGGTGGAGGACTCGGTGGCGAAGGGCTGCCCGCGGTCAATGAGGTCGGCGACGCGCCAGGTCAGCAGCCGGGCGGCGTCCACGTCGACCGAGATGTCCGCGATCAGCTCCTGCACCAGCTGGTGGTGGGCGATCGGCTTGCCGAACTGCTCGCGCTGGGCGGCGTACGAGACGGCCGCGTCGAGCGCCGCCTGTGCGATGCCGACGCAGCCGGCGGCGACCGACATCCGGCCCTTGGCCAGCGCGGACATGGCCACCGAGAAGCCCTTACCCTCGGGGCCGAGCATCGCGGAGGCGGGAACGCGGACGCCGTCGAGGGAGAGCTCGGCGGTGGCCTGGCCGCGCAGGCCGAGCTTGCCGTGGATCTCGCGGCGGGTCAGGCCGGGGGTGTCGGTGAGGACCAGGAAGGCGGAGACCCCGCGGTGGCCGGGCTCGCCGCCGGTGCGGGCGAAGAGCAGCACCACGTCGGCCCAGGTGCCGTTGGTGATGAACATCTTGCTGCCGCTGATGACGTAGGAGTCCCCTTCGCGCACGGCGCGGGTGGTGAGGCTGCCGGCGTCGGAACCGGTGCCGGGCTCGGTCAGCCCGAAGCAGCCGAGCGCCTCGCCGGAGCACAGGCGGGGCAGCCAGTCCTGCTTCTGCTCCTCGCTCCCCCAGGCGGCGACGGTCTTGGCGACCAGGCCGAGGGAGACGGAGACGATCCCGCGCACGGCGGAGTCGCCGCGGCCGAGTTCCTCGGTGACCAGGACGTAGGCGAGGTGGTCGCCGCCGCTGCCGCCGTACTGCTCGGGGACGGTCAGGCCCAGGAAGCCCAGGTCGCCGAGCTTCTTCACGATGGCCCGGTCCACGCTCTCGGCGCGGTCCCACTCGGCGGCGTACGGGACGATCTCGCGCTCGGCGAACTCGCGGGCGAGCTGCCGTACGGCGCTCTGCTCCTCGCTCAGCTCCAGATTCACCGGGCACCTCCGGGCGTGTTCCGGGCCATTAACTAGCACCGGTAGTTTATGGCGGGCAGGCCCTACTATGTGGCGCATGGCCAGACCGCGCAAGCCCCTCCTCAGCAGAGACCGCATCGTCGAGGCGGCGGGCTCGCTCGTGGACGCGGAGGGGCTGGAGGCGGTCTCCACGCGGCGGCTGGCGGCCGCGCTCGGGGTCAGCGGGCCCTCGCTGTACAACCACTTCCGCACCAAGGACGAGATCCTGGAAGCGGTCGCGGACGCGGTGAGCGCACGGGTCGACTTGTCGATGTTCGACGGCACCCGGGAGTGGCGGGACGCGCTGCACGACTGGGCGCACTCCTACCGGGACGCACTGTCCGACCACCCGAACATCGTGCCGGTGCTGGCGCGCGGCCCGGGCCGGCGGCCCGCCGGACTGCGGCTGGCGGACGCGGTGTTCGGCGCCATGACGGCGGCGGGGTGGCCGCCCGCGCAGGCGACCCGGATCGGCGCGCTGATGCGGTACTTCATCCTGGGCTCGGCGGTGGCCTCGTTCGCCGGAGGTTTCGTGAACGACGAGACGGCATACGACCCGGCGGACTACCCGCACCTGGGCCAGGCCCACCTCTTGGCGGAGCGCCGCCGGGAGGTGGACGAAGGGGCCTTCGACACGGGCTTGGCGGCCCTGCTGGACGGACTGGCGCTCCAGTACGCGGCGCTGCCGGACACCGCCTGACGGGCGCGATGGCCCGTCAGGCGGTGGGAGGGCCCGGGGGCTCCGGGGGCCGGGGCCCTGGAGCCCGGGGTCAGAAGACGACCAGCGAGCGGCCGCCCTTGCCCGCGAGCATCGCGTCGAAGGCGGCCGGTATCCCGTCCAGGGTGATGCGGTCGGTGACCATGGCGCCGAGGTCGAGGCGGCCGGCGCGGATGTGCTCGGCGATCACCGGGAGGTCGCGGGCAGGGTCGCTGTTGCCGTAGACGCAACCGGTCAGGGTGCGGGCGAAGTGGAAGATCTCCAGCGCGTGGAAGGTGACCTGCTGCTCCTTGCCGCCGATGCCGACGACCGTGGTGCGGCCGCCGCGGCGGGTGGACTCCCAGGCTCCGCGGATGGTCTCGGCGCGCCCCACGCACTCGATGGCGACGTCCGCGCCCTGTCCGCCGGTGAGGGCGCGGATCTGTTTGGCGGTGGTGTCGTAGGCGAGCACGAACTCGGAGGCCCCGGCCGCGCGGGCCAGTTCCTCCTTGGCCGGCGAGACGTCCACGGCCACGACCGGACCCGTCGTCGCGATCCGGGCGGCCTGGATGGCCGCGAGTCCCACGCCGCCGACGCCGAAGACGGCCACCGACTCGCCCGCGCGGACCTGGGCGCTGTGGTGGACGGCCCCGTATCCGGTCAGGACGGCGCAGCCGAGCAGTGCGGCTTCGGCGAGCGGGATCCCGGCGGGGGCGGGCAGCACGCAGTTGGCCGCGACGACCGTCTCCTCGGCGAAGGCGGCCACATTCAGCCCGGGGTGCAGCTCGGTGCCCTGCGCGTCGTGGGCGTAGACGGCGCCGACCCCGGTGAGGGCCTGGGCGCAGAGCCAGACCTCGCCGATCGAGCAGTGGTGGCACTCCCCGCAGGACGGGGCCCAGTTGAGCACCACCCCGTCACCCGGGGCGACGTGTGTGACCCCCTCGCCCACGGCCAGCACCGTGCCCGCGCCCTCGTGCCCGAGTACGGCGGGGACGGGGACGCGCATGGTGCCGTTGGTGAGGGAGAGGTCTGAGTGGCAGACCCCGGCGGCGGTGAGCCGGACCCGGACCTGCCCCGGGCCGGGATCGGGCAGCACGATCTCCCGTATCTCCAGCGGGGCTCCGACGGCGGGCAGGATGGCGGCGCGGACCATGGTCGTCTTCTCCGTCTCAGAACTGCAGGGACTTGGTCTGGAGGTACTCGGCCAGGCCGTGCGGGCCCAGCTCGCGGCCGACGCCCGACTGCTTGTAGCCGCCGAAGGGCGCGAGCGGGTTGAACCGGCCGCCGTTGATGTCCACCTGGCCGGTGTCCATGCGGCGGGCGAAGGCCACGGCCGTCTCCTCGTCGGCCGCCCAGACGGCTCCGCCGAGGCCGTACACGGTGCCGTTGGCGATGCTCAGGGCCTCGTCCTCGTCCTCGTACGGGAGGATCGACAGCACGGGGCCGAAGATCTCCTCCTGGGCGATGGTCATCTCGGGGGTGACGTCGGCGAACACGGTCGGGGCGATGAAGTACCCCTGCTCGTGCGGCGCCTCGGGACCGCCCGCGACGAGGCGCGCGCCCTCCTCGACGCCCTTGGCGATGAAGCCGCGCACGCGGTCGCGCTGCTTGGCGTTGATCACCGGGCCGAGGCGGGTGCCCGGGTCGCGGGGGTCGCCGGAGGGGTACTTGGCGACGGCGGCGGCCGCGAGCGAGACGGCCTCCTCGTACTGGTCGCGGTGGACGAGCATGCGGGTGAGCGCGTTGCAGCTCTGGCCGGAGTTGTTCATGACGTGGCCCACGCCTGCCGCGACGGCCTTGGCCAGGTCGGCGCCGGGCAGGATGACATTGGCCGATTTGCCACCCAGTTCGAGGGCGACCCGCTTGACGGCGGCGCCGGCCGTGGCGCCGATCTGCTTGCCGACGGCGGTGGAGCCGGTGAAGGAGACGAGGTCGACTCCCTCGTGGGCGGCCAGTGCCTGGCCGGCGACCGGGCCGGTGCCGGTCACCAGGTTGAAGACCCCGGCCGGGATCCCCGCCTCGTGCACGGCTTCGGCGAAGAGTTGTGCGGTCAGCGGGGTGTCCTCGGCGGGCTTGAGAACGAGGGTGCAGCCGGCGGCGAGAGCGGGCGCCACCTTTGCAACGATCTGGTGCAGCGGGTAGTTCCAGGGCGTGATGGCCCCGACGACGCCGACCGGCTCCAGCAGCACGGTGGAGTTCCCGATCCGCTCCTCGAAGGCGTACGAGGCCCCGAGCTCGGCGAAGGAGGAGGCCACCGCGATCGGCGCCCCGACGTGCACCATCTCCGAGAATCCCAGCGGGGAGCCCAGCTCGGCGGTGACGGTCTCGGCGATCTCGCTCTTGCGGGCGACCAGTACGTCGCGCAGGGCCCCGATCAGGGCGGCCCGCTCGGCCGGAGCCGTGGCCGCCCAGCCGGGCAGGGCCGCACGGGCGGCCCGTACGGCCGCGTCGACATCCTCGGCGGTGCCGGCCGGGACCCCGGCGATGACCTGTTCGTCGGCCGGGTTCACGACCTCGATCCGGTCGCGTCCGGCGGCGGGCCGCCACTCGCCGCCGATGTACATCCCGTCGTGAGCCTTCATGGCTTTCCTCCCGAGTACGCGCCTGGACCTCGCGGACACCCTACAAACTAGCGGCGGTAGTTTTGCGGGCGCCAGGGGCCGCGGCCATCAGATGATGCCGAAAAGCATCCCTGCCGCAAGGACGACCAGAGAGGTCAGGGCCGCCCATTTCACCGTGAAGCGGGTGTGGTCGCCGAACTCGACCTTGGCCATGCCGACGAGGACGTAGACGGCCGGAACCAGCGGGCTGGACATGTGCAGGGCCTGGCCGACCAGGGAGGCGCGGGCGATCTCCAGAGGGGAGACGCCGTGGGCGGCGCCGGCCTCGGCGAGGACGGGCAGGACGCCGAAGTAGAAGCCGTCGTTGGACATGAAGTAGGTGAGGGGCAGGCTCAGCAGGCCGGTGACCAGGGCCATGTGCGGGCCCATGCCCTCGGGGATGGCGCCGACGAGCCAGTCCGCCATGTGCTTGACCATGCCGGTGCCGGTGAGGACGCCGGTGAAGACGGCCGCGGCGAAGACCATGCCAGCGACGTTGAGGACGTTGTCCGCGTGGGCGGCGATCCGGGCCTTCTGGTCCGGCATGTGGGGGAAGTTGACGGTGAGGGCGAGGGCGGCGCCGAGCAGGAAGAGCACCGGAATGGGGAGCAGCTCCATGATCATCGCGGTGAGGAGGGCCACGGTGAGGGCGGCGTTGAACCAGTAGAGGCGCGGGCGGAGGGTGGCGCGGTGCGGGTCGAGGCCCTGGAAGCCGTCGCCGTCCGAGCCGCCGCTTTCCGAGCCGGGGGCGGCCGGGGCGTGGGTGGCCGGGCTCGGGGTGGCCGGGGTGTCGGCGTGGTCCGCGGCCGCGGCGGATCCAGACCCGGAACCGGATCCGGAACCGGATCCCGCGCCTGCTCCGGTGCCGCCCGTGCCCGCGCCCGCCGCGGCGGGGACCAGCTCGGGCTCGGCGTCCACCGGGAGCACGAGGGTGCCGATGCGGCGGCGTTCCTTCAGCCCGAGGACGTAGGCGAGGATGAAGACGAAGACCAGGCCGGCCGCGAGGGCCGGGATCATCGGGACGAAGATGTCGGCCGCGTCGAGCTTGAGGGCGGTGGCGGCGCGCGCCGTCGGGCCGCCCCAGGGCAGGGTGTTCATGACGCCGTTGGCGGTGGCGGCCACGCCCGTCATGACCACGAGGCTCATGCCGAGCCGCTTGTAGAGCGGGTACATGGCCGAGACGGTGATCATGAAGGTGGTCGAGCCGTCGCCGTCGAGGGAGACGATCGCGGCGAGGACCGCGGTGCCGACCACGACCCTCATCGGGTCGGCCTTGCAGAACCGCAGGATCCCGCGCACGACCGGGTCGAAGAGGCCGACGTCGATCATCACGCCGAAGTAGACGATGGCGAACATCAGCATCGCGGCGGTCGGCGCGAGTTTGCCGACGCCGTCGATGACGTAGTCGCCCAGGTGCGCGCCCCGCCCGGCGAACACGCAGAAGAGCGCGGGGATGAGCACGAGCGCCGCGATGGGCGACATTTTCTTCATCATGATCAGGACCAGGAAGGCCGCGATCATGGCGAATCCGAGGAAGGTCAGCATGCAGGGAAGGTAGGTGTCGTCTCCTTGTGCCAACAAGACGTCTGCGCGTGAGCAATACGAGCAAAACCCCAGCTCAGGGCAGGGGTGTCAGCACCACGGGGAATCCGTTGAGCACCGCCGTGCCGGAGAGCGGGTCGAGCAGGGTGCCGTCGAGGAGCTGGTTGACGTTGACGCCGGGCGAGGCGGCGGCCACCGAGAGCCGGACCCCCGCCCGGTCGTGGCCCCAGCCGTGCGGGAGGCTGACCACTCCGGTGCGGACGGCGTCGGTGATCTCCACCGGCACCTCCAGGCTGCCGCCGTCGCCGCTGACTCGGGCGCGGCCGCCGTCGGTGAGGCCGAGCCGCCCCGCATCCGCCGGATGGACCTGCAGGGTGCAGCGGTTGGAACCTCCGACCAGGGCCGGGACGTTGTGCAACCAGCTGTTGTTGGACCGCAGATGGCGGCGGCCCACGAGCACCAGGGCGGCGGGGCGGTCGGCGAGCGCCGCGCGCAGCCTGGGGAGCTCGGCCGCGATCGGTTCCGGCAGCAGCTCGATCCTGCCGCTGCGGGTCCGCAGCACGCCCGGGAGCCGGGACCGCAGCGGCCCCAGGTCGATGCCGTGCGGATACGCGAGCAGCCGCTCCAGGCTCAGGCCCGGCGTCTGCGCCCCCTCGGCCGCACTCTCACCCTCGTCCCCGCCGTCACCTGCTCCCGCGCCCGTGCCCGCGCCCGCGCCGAACCTGTCTCCGTACGGCCCCAGTCGGAGCATCAGGTCGAGGCGGCGCTCCGGGCCGCTCTCGCCCGTCAGGAGCCCGGCGAGGCGCGCGGGGTCCTGGCCGTGCAGCGGCGAGCCGGGATCGGCGGTCTCCTTGCCGAGGGCGGCCTGGATGGCGAGTTCGTCCACGGCGGCCGGGCCCGCGGCGCCGTGCATGCCGGAGACGGCGAGCACGAGGCGGGCGTGGATCTCGCACTCGTCGAGCCGGTCCGCTTCCAGGGGCACGGCGGGGCGGGTGTAGCGCACCTGGTTGCGGATGGCGAAGGCGTTGAAGGCGAAGTCGTGGTGCGCGCTCTGGGAAGGCGGCGGCGGGGGCAGCACGACATGGGCGTGGCGCGAGGTCTCGTTGAGATACGGGTCGATGCTGACCATGAAGTCGAGCCCGGCCAGGGCCGCGTCGAGCCGCCGGCCGTCGGGGGCGGACAGCACGGGATTCGCCGCGATGGAGATCAGGGCGCGGATGCGCCCCTCCCCCGGGGTCTCGATCTCCTCGGCCAGGGCGGCGATGGGCAGTTCGGCCTTGGCTTCGGGGTGGCCGCTGACCCGGCTGTGCCAACGGCCGAGGCTGAAGCCCTTGCCCGGCCCGGCGGAGCGGGGCCGCGGGCCGGCGGCCGGGAGCGGGAAGAGGGCTCCGCCCGGCCGGTCGAGGTTGCCGGTGAGGATGTTCAGTACGTCGACGAGCCAGCTGGCGACCGTGCCGTACTCCACGGTGCAGCTGCCGATCCGCCCGTAGACGGCGGCGGTCGGCGCGGCCGCGAGGTCGCGGGCGAGCTCGCGGATCTCGGTGGCCGTGAGGTCGCAGGCGGGGGCAACGGCCTCAGGAGTGAAACTGCCGAGCGCGTCGGCGAGTTCCCCGAATCCCTCGGTCTGTTCCCGCAGCGCCCCGGGGGCGGTGAGTCCCTCCTCGATCAGGGTGTGCGCGAGGGCGGCCAACAGCAGCGCGTCGCTGCCGGGGCGCGGCGCGAGGTGCCGGTCGGCAAGCTTGGCGGTGCGGGTGCGGCGCGGGTCGACGACCACGAGGGTGCCGCCGCGGGCGCGCAGCGCCTTGAGCCGGCCGGGGAAGTCGGGGGCGGTGCACAGGGAGCCGTTGGACTCGACCGGGTTGGCGCCGAGGAGCAGCAGGAAGTCGGTGCGGTCGAGGTCGGGCACCGGGATGGCGAAGGGGTCCCCGAAGAGCAGTCCGCTGGAGACGTGCTTGGGCATCTGGTCAAGGGTGCTGGCGGTGAACAGGTTGCGCGTGCCCAGGGACTTGAGGAGCAGCGGCGGGTAGAGGTGGCCGGCCATGGTGTGGACGTTCGGGTTGCCGAGGACCACGCCGACCGCCTGCGCCCCGTGCTCCCGTACGAGGGCGGGTACGGCGGCGGCGATGGCGTCGTACGCCTCCTCCCAGGTCGCTTCGCGCAGTCGGCCGTCACGGCGTACGAGGGGGGTGCGCAGCCGGTCGGGGTCGGAGTCGAGCGCGCCGAAGGCCGCGCCCTTGGGACAGATGAACCCCTGGCTGAAGACGTCGTCGCGGTCGCCGCGGGCGCCGGTGACGGTGGTGCCTTCGATGGTGAGGGTGAGGCCGCAGGTGGCTTCACACAGGGGGCAGATGCGAAGGGCGGTGCGGGGCATGGGCCCTCCAGGGGCGGCAGGCTGCGGCACGGGCACGCGGGCGCACCGAGCATACCGACCGGTAGGCACGGTGGGGAGGGGTGTGCGGCGCCGACCGAGCGGCGCGGGAGGTCGCCAGGGACGGACAATGCGGGCGGCGGACGCAAGCGGGAAGCGGGCGACGGGCTCAGTCCAGGACGCGGGCGAGGTAGGCGTGCATCATCGCGCGGGTCTCGGCCACGATGTCGGGGTCGCCTGCCGGGTCGTTGCGGAAGGCCAGCTGGATCAGTGCGTCGGTCGCCTCGACCGCGACCAGGACGGCCCGCTCGAGAGCGGCGTCCCGGGTGAGGCCGAGGTGCGCGCTGAGCAGCCCGGTGAGGCGGCCCGCGACCAGGTTGTTGGGGTCGGAGGCCGGACCTTCGGCAGGCGGCGCGGGGACGCCGAAGTCGACCAGGGCGAAGCCGGGGACGCTGCGCTTCATGGCCAGGTACTCGTCCAGTACGGCGTCCACGACGGGCCGCCAGTCGGTGGCCGGGAGGTCGGCGAGCCGCTCGGCGATGCCTTCGGCGTACTGGTCGAGATTGCGGTGGGCCAGGGCGATGGCCATGGCTCGCTTGTTGCCGAAAAAGCGGTAGACGGAGCCGATGGGCACGCCGGCGCGCAGGGCGACGGCCCGGGTGCTGAGGTGCTCGTACCCGGTCTCGTCCAGGAGCTCCGCGCAGGCGTCGAGGATCCGGGCGAGCCGGTCGGCGCTGCGCTGCTGGATCGGCGCACGGCGCAGGGGATGGTCTGGGGGCACGTGGTCCATCATGCCGCTCCTGGGTCGCGCCGGGTCATGGCGGGGGGCGCCGGGCTCGGTTCGGTGCAATTCAATTAAGTCAGTTCAGTTCAGCAGGAGGCTGAGTCCGCCGACCGTGTACGTGATCATCAGCGCGAGCAGCGGGAGCTGCCCGGCGATGGCTTTCGCGGGCGGGAAGAGGCGGACGGAGCGGTCGTGGGCCGCGATCACGCCGAGCACATGACCGGTGACCACGGCGATGACCTGGAGGGCGGCGAGGGCCCCCGGGGCCAGTGGTGGCAAGGGTTCCGAGGCATTGTCAGTGCCGAGTGCGATGCTCACTGTGCGTGGTCCTGCGGTTACCAGGAGGGAGAAGTAGTGGGCGATGAGATAGCCGACCGCGATCGGCACGAGTGAGTGCGCGAAGGCCGTCAGCGGGCCGGGGTGCGGGCCGCTGACGAGACGGGTGGCCGCCGCGCAGAGGCAGTAGAGGGCGGCGACGAGGGCGATGGAGCCGAGGAGTCCGAGGGTGGCCGTGGGGGTGCGGCCGAGGGGGGAGGTCTGGATCGCGTTGATCCACGAGGGGTTGTCCGAGAAGCCGTCGTAGGCGGTGGATCCGAGCAGGACGCAGACGGTGGCGACGAGTCCGGGCCGCTCGGGCGTCGCGTCGAGTCCGTGGAAGGGGTTACGGAGAACCAGGCGGCCGTCGCTGCGACGGCCGAGCGGGGAGAGCCGGGCCAGGAGGCCGCAGTACACCTCGAAGGCGTCTCCGTCGGCGAACCAGCGCTCGCCGAAGCGGGCGGCGAGCAGCAGCTGGGCGGTGGCGTAGAGGGTGAGGGCAATCAGAAGGGTGGTGGTGGAGGCGGGTTCGGGAGAGACGAGTTCGAGCCAGGTGAAGGCGAACAGCCCGGCGGCGGCGGGCCATTGGCCGAGCCGGGCGGGCAGGGGGCGGTCGCCGGGGGGCCGCGCCCGGGAGAGGAGGCCGTGCACAGCGCGGAGCGGGTTGAGCAGGCGCCAGACGGGGCCGAGGAGGAGGGAGGCGGGGACGAGTCCGACCCAGAGCAGGACGTAGACGGCGCCGGGAGCGGGGTTGCGGGCGGGGTCGTCGGGACCGAGGAGGAGGTACAGGAGGACCGCGAGCGCGGCTGTGAGGCCGAGCCCGCGCAGGGTGGTGCGGGTGGCCGGCGCGTCGGCCACCCGCTGAAGCCCGGCGGGCAGGGCGAGGCCGGAGCGGTCGCCGCGGAAGCGGGAGGTGGACCAGAGCAGGCCGAGCGCGAGGAAGGAGACGAAGAGCGCGGTGAAGGCGCCGGCGAAGGCATAGAAGGGAGAGATGGGCAGATCGTGCTGGGACCCGATGCCGTGGGCGAGCACGGTGGACGGATCGGCCGGGTGAAGGACCACGCCCCGGCCGCCGCCCACCGCCGGGAGCGTGGTCATCGGACGAGGAGCTGGGTCAGGACGAGGTCGGACTCGTGGGTCTCGACCTCGAAGAGGCCCGTGCGGTCGGCCGTCAGGACCAGGGTGGCCTCTTGGCCTGCCGGCAGGGCGAGTTCCTTGTCGAAGCCGTGGACGTGGAGGGTGTCCGCGCGGTCGCTGGTGACCCGCAGGGCGAGGCGTTCGCCGCGCTTCAGCTCGATGCGGCCCGGGGCGGGGGTGACCTTCCCGTCCCGGACGGTGAGGGTGACCGTGCGATCGGCCTGCGCTTCCGCGGGCGGGGACGCGGATGTGCCAGCGGGAGTGGAAGCGGGCTCGGATGCGGCCGGGGTGTGGCTGTGGCCGGTCGTGCCCGGGGGGCCGGCGGTGAGCTGGAGCGTGCCCTCGACCGGCTTGCCGGCGACGGCCCAGGCGGTGTGGTCGTCCGCGTAGAGGCGGACGGTCAGGGTGTGCGTGCCCTCGGGCACCTGCGCCGCGGGGAGGTGGTACCAGGGTCCGTACAGGCGGGCCAGTTTGCGGCTGTCCAGCTCCAGGTGCGCGTGGCCGGCGCCCGGGAGGGCGGCGCCGCCGGTGCTGTCGGGGGTGAAGTTGAAGTTCCGCACGGTCAGCTGGAGGTTCCAGCCGTCCTCGGAGTCCGGGCGGGCGGCGACCCGCACCTCCGGCGCGCCCTCGGCCGGGACCTGACGGAGCCGGTGGCCGGCGCCGTCGTCGGTGGTCAGGAGGGTGCCCGTGCTGCCGGAGGCCTGCTCGTGGCTGGTGCCGGGCTTGTGGTGGGTGGTGGCCCGCCCGCCGCAGCCGGCCGCCGCGCCGCCGGTGAGCAGCAGGACCAGGGCGAGCAGGGCCGCGGTGCGGGCGCTGCGGGCGCTGCGCGCACCCCTGCGGCGGCGGGGCGGCGTACCGCAGGCGTCGCACCGGATGCGGTCCTCGGGGTGGTCGGTCACGGCGCACCGCCCGTGGTGGTGTCGGGGCCGGCCTGGGACTCGGCGCTCAGGGCGGGGGCGGGGCCGGCCGGGACCGGGGCGCGGTCGCCGGCCGGGTCCTCGCCCGGGCCGGCGGGGCGGGCCGGGGTGTCGGCGCCCGGGCGGGCCGCGGCGACGACCGCCCACAGCACCCAGAACACGGCCACCAGGGCGCGTATCCAGGCGGGGCTCAGCGGGATCCAGGGGATCATCAGGACGGCCTTGTCGAAGGCGTCGAGCAGGGTCAGTGCCCCGAGCAGCAGGCTCAGCCGCGCCAGCCAGGGGCGGGTGGGGTTCAGGGCGACGCCGGTACCGGTCCACCACAGGCCCAGGCACAGCAGCCCCAGCGCCGGGACGGGGGTGCCGACCAGGGACATCGTGGAGCCGGACACGTCCAGGGCCAGTCCCGCGAGGCCCAGCAGGAAGGCCGCGGTGCCCAGGCGCGAGGTGCGCAGGCGGCGCCACCACAGCAGGCCGCCGACCAGCAGCAGCACGGCCGCGACGGCAAGGGCGATCTGGGTCTCCACCCGCTCCAGGCCCCGGGCGCCGTACCAGTCGCAGCCGGCCGGGAGCTTGCGCGCCTGGACGCTGTAGTCGGCGCAGACGAGGAGCTGGGCCAGCTTCACCGGCTCGCCCACGAGGCGGGCCGAGGCCCCGGAGACCGAGCCGCGCCGGTCCCCGCACCGGGGCAGCGTGCCGGGGGTCGAGCCGTCCGGGCCCGACTGCCAGCAGTTGCCGCGGCCCTGGCCGTCCCACCAGACGTCCATGCCGTTGGGGCGGGAGGCTCCGGACTTGTCCTTGCCGAGGATGTTGGCGGCGTAGCGGTTGTGGTGGGAGGTGTCGGTCTGCTTGTCCCAGGACTCCTCACCGCGGATGAAGGCCGGCACCGCGCTGAGGAAGAAGCCCGCGCGCTTGTGCCCGTACACCCAGTTGTTCTCGTACAGGTTCCAGTTGCCTCCGGCGGTGATGATGCCGGTGCCCGGCGGCATGGAGATCTGCGGGCAGACGACGCCCTGCTCGTAGCCGCGCTCGACGGGCGGTTTGGCGCAGGTGCCGTCGGCGACGTGGTGGTAGTAGTCCGCGTTGTTGTCGTGGATCAGGTTCCGCTCGAACTTGGCGTGGTTCTGCGGGAGTCCGGGGTGTCCGGGGAAGGCGCTGTCCATCGAGGCGCCGCCCATGTTCTGGTCGAACTCGTTGTCGTGCACCCACACCGAGTCGCCCGCCGTGCCGGAGTAGCCGACCATGTTGTGGTGGCTGCGGCAGCCGGTGATCTCGATGGAGTAGCGCGGGACGTCGTAGCCGCGGCCGTCGTTGATGTTGGAGGCGCTGCCGGGGTAGATGCCGGAGTCGCCGTTCCCGTACGACTCGCAGTTCTTGTAGAGCCCGTGGTCGCTGGCGAAGGTCAGGAAGCCGTATTCGTCGTTCCAGCGGCTGAGCACGTCGTCGATGACGAAGCCGTCGCCCGCGAGGACGTACAGCGAGTTGAAGGTGGTGCGCTGCACGGTGAAGTTGCGGAAGTAGATGCCGTTGGACTTGTCGGCCCGGATCGCGTTCAGCTTCTGGTACTTGGCGTCGATGACGACGTCGAGGCGGGTGGCGCCGGTGCCCTCGATCTGGAGGTCGGTCTTGCCGAGGATGGCGACGAGGTTCTGGTTGTGGCGGCAGGCGGCCTGCTGCTCGTACGACAGGATCTGGTAGCCGAGCGAGGAGTTGGGGGCCTTGAGCGAGGCGCACTCGCCCGTCGGCTTGGGGAGCGAGGGCTCCTCCTCGTAGAGGCCGGGGAGGATCGCGATGTTCATCCCCGGCCGGTCGACGGCGTCCACGGCTTCCTGCAGGTGGCGGTAGCCGCTCTTCTCGCACCGCTCGTACAGGGCGAGGTTGCGCTGCCTGAGCTCCTCGGGGAAGGCGGCTATCCGGCGCTCGAAGGCGGGCCGGTCGCTTTTGCAGACGACCAGGTCCGGCTCCGCCTGGCGGTACTGCGGTACGGAGCCGGTGCCGTCCGGGAGGGTGACGGGGCGCTCCTCGTGCGCGCCGGCGGGGGGCGCCGCGACGAGGAGGGACAAGAGCGCGAGAAGGGCGGCGAGGAGCACCGCCGGCACGGCAGGAAACCTGCGGGTCCACGACATGCGCGAGAGAGTAGAGCAATGTTCATCTTTTGGGATCCCCCCTCGCGGCAATCAGTCACCGCGGTCAGGCGCAGCGGTCTGTCACAGGCAGCCAGGCACAGCGGTCTGCCACAGCGGTCTGTCGCAGCGGTCAGTCAGGGAGCGGTCTGTAGCAACGGTCGTCGCGCCACCAGCCGCGGCAACATTTCGGGCGGGCTGCCGAAAGCCGTCGTTGACGTGCGGGGCGGGGAATCCTACTGTCAGCCATAGGATTCCTTGACGGTCCCCGAGAGACCTCCGACAGAGCGGGAGCAGCCATGAGCGAGCAGGCCAGGAAGACGGCGCAGGGGCTGGAGTACCTCACCGGCTTCGGCAACGAGCACAGCTCGGAGGCCGTCCCCGGCGCGCTCCCGCTCGGCCGGAACTCACCCCAGCGCGCGCCCCTCGGCCTGTACGCGGAGCAGCTCAGCGGCAGCGCGTTCACCGAGCCCCGCAGCCACAACCGCCGCTCGTGGCTCTACCGGATCCGCCCGTCGGCCGCGCACCCGCCCTTCGCCCGGACCGACAACGGCGCACTGCGCACCGCGCCGTTCACCGAGACGGTTCCCGACCCCAACCGGCTCCGCTGGAACCCGCTGCCCGAGCCGGCCCCCGGCACCGACTTCCTGGCCGGCCTGTGGACCCTGGGCGGCAACGGCGACGCGACCCAGCGCGCCGGCATGGCCATCCACCTCTACGCCGCCAACTCCTCGATGACCGACCGGGTGTTCAGCAGCTCCGACGGCGAGCTGCTGATCGTCCCGGAGCGCGGCGGACTGCTGCTGCGCACCGAGTTCGGGCTGCTCAGCGCCAGTCCCGGCGAGATGGCCCTGATCCCGCGCGGCGTCCGCTTCCGCGTCGAGCTCCTCGACGCGGACGACGAGTCCTCGGCCCCCGCCCGCGGCTACGTCTGCGAGAACTACGGCCAGCCCTTCGAGCTGCCGAACCTGGGCCCGATCGGCGCCAACGGGCTCGCCGCCGTCCGTGACTTCCGGGCCCCGGTCGCCTCGTACGAGGACACCGACCGCCCCACCGAGGTGGTCAACAAGTTCTGCGGCAACCTCTGGTCGGCGACCTACGACCACTCCCCGCTCGACGTCGTCGCCTGGCACGGCACGCACGTCCCGTACGTCTACGACCTGCGCCGCTTCAACGTGATCGGCTCCATCAGCTACGACCACCCCGACCCGTCGATCTTCACCGTGCTGACCTCGCCCTCCGACACCCCGGGCCTGGCGGGGGTGGACTTCGTGGTCTTCGCCCCGCGCTGGCTCGTCGGTGAGGACACCTTCCGCCCGCCGTACTTCCACCGGAACGTGATGAGCGAGTACATGGGCCTGATCGAGGGCGCCTACGACGCCAAGGCCGAGGGCTTCGTCCCCGGCGGCGGCTCGCTGCACAACATGATGTCCGCGCACGGCCCCGACCGGGAGACCTTCGACCGGGCGAGCGCCGCCGAGCTGAAGCCGCAGAAGATCGACGACGGACTGGCCTTCATGTTCGAGACCCGCTGGCCGATCACCGCCACCGCCCAGGCGGCCGGCGCGGACCACCTCCAGCCCGCGTACGACGACGTCTGGCAGGGTCTCCAGCGCCACTTCCGCGCCTAATATGCGCAGCACGCCCCCTGTCCAGCCGCATGGAGAACCACCCGTGACCGCCTTCGCCCCCGACTCGCTGGTCCTGAACCGGAAGCTGCCGCTCTGGTACCAGGTCTCCCAGTCGCTGCGCGCCTCCATACTGGGGCGCACCCCGGACGCCTCGCTGCGCCTGCCCACCGAGGAGCGGCTCGCCGAGCACTACGGGGTGAGCGTGCTGACCATGCGGCAGGCGCTCAAGGAGCTGGAGGGCGAGGGCCTGATCAGCCGCCACCGGCGGCGCGGCACCTTCATCGAGCCGGCCGCGATGCGCGGGGCCCCGGTACGGCTGCTGGGCTCGGTCGACGCGATCGTGGCGCAGCAGTCGGGTGACCGTACGACGATTCTCGGCCATGAGCGGACGGCGGTGTCCGGGGAGCTGCTGGAGCACTTCCCGGACACGGCCGAGGTGGTCTCGTACCGCAGGCTCCGCCACGACAGCGAGAGCGGCGAGCCGACCAACTGGGCGGAGAACGCGGTCCTGCCGGAACTGGCGGAAGCCATCGAACTGGGCGATCTGGAGCGCTGGCCGATGACCAAGGTGCTGCGTGACATCGTCGGGGTCCGGATCAGCCGGATCACCGACACCGTCGAGGCCCGGCTGGCCGACCCGGTGACGGCCGAGCTGCTCCAGGTCCCGCTGCTCAGCCCGATCCTGCACTACACGGGCGTGACGTACGACAAGGACGGCAGGGCGGTGGACGTGGCGCGGATCCGCTACCGCGGCGACCGCTTTTCCTTCACGGTCACCGTCGACGCCCACTGACCGACCGACCGACCGACGGGCCGACGGGCCGACGGGCCGACGGGCCGACCGACGGGCCGACCGACCGACGGGCCGGTTAGATGAGCCCGTCGGCCCGGCTACTTCTCGTCCTCCTCCGCGCGGCGCTCGCCCTCCGCCTGGGACGGCGTGGTGCGCATCGTCTCGGGGTGGTGGCGCTGGTCGCGCTGCCTTTCGTCCATGTCCTCGTCGAGCCGCTCGCCTTCGGCCTGTGAGGGAGTCGAGTATTCGTCGTACTGACTCATGACCGTCTCCTCGATCGGAACATTCGGGTACATCACGAGCGTAGCTCTCCGGCCTGGACACAGCCCGGCCGCCGGGCGGCGTCGCTACCATCGCCGGGTGAGCGCTGACGTACCGCTGCTTGACGATCTGATGCCCTGGGCCGTCGACGGCCTGCGCCTGGGGCGGTCCTGGGTGGCCGCCCCCGACCCGGCCGCCCTGCGCGCCCGCTGGACCGCCCTGGCCGGCGCCGAAGGAGCGGAGCGGGAGCGGCTGTTCCGGCCGACCCGCAGCCGTACGCCCGCCGCCGGCGCGGCGGCGCTCCCGGGGCAGCGGGCCGGCTCCACGGCCCGGTTCGCGGACACGCCCGGCCCCTGCCCCGAGCCCGTACGGGTGCTGCGCGAGCCCTTCGACGAGCAGTGGCTCCTGCCCGACCAGCGGCTGATCGACACGGCCCGGCCGGAGCTGTGGCGGGTCCTCGACGAGCACCAGCTCTTCGCCGTCGAGGTGCCGGAACTGCTGGTCACCGCCCATCTCCCGGCCGGCCGGCTCGGCCGGATCCGCCCGCTGCACCGGCGCCCCGGGGGCGCCGAGCCCAATCTCGCCCCCGGGCTGCTGCCGCTGCTCGGCGAGCACTACGGCGGCTGGGTCACCCCCGAGGACGTGCTGTGCTGGATCCTCGCCGCGGGCCGCCCCGGGCCGCGGGGCTACGAGGTCCCGCTCACCGCGGACCCCGGCCACTGGCGCGCCGGCCTGGAGCTGGGCCACCGGCTGCTCACCGTCCAGCTGCGCGGCGCCCGCGGCGGGGAGGCGCCCCGGCTGCCCGGCGGGCGCCGGCCGTACGTCCGCTCCGCGCTCGCGGCGTGGCCGCACGAGGCGGCGTACGACCCGCAGAGCGAGACGCTGAGCCTCGGGAGCGGGACCGTCTCCCCCGTCCCGGCCGCGGCCTGGGAGTACGAGGTCCAGGGCGCCCGGGTGCTGGAGGCCTGGCTCGCGGCCCGCCGGGCCCACCGCGACCCGGAGGCCGACGGGCTGGAGGCGCTGGGCCCGGCCGAGTGGCCGCAGCACTGGACCTCGGAGCTCCTTGCCCTGGTCACGACCCTGGCCCTGCTGGCCGACCTGGCCCCCGAGCGGGCGCGGTTCAGCCCCGGGCCGCCGCTGGCCCCCGCCGGGCTGCGGGCGGCCGGGGTGCTGCCGCCGCCGCGCTGGGCCCGGCGCCCGGCTTCGGTGCTGGACCACCAGGAGGAGGGCCCGGGCGGCCAGTTCGCCCTGCTGTAGTCCGGGAAATCAGGGCCGGGAAATCAGGGCCGGAGGTCAGGACCCCCACGCCGTCAGCAGCCGGGCCATCGAGCGGTCGAAGGCCGCGGTCAGGTCCGGTCCCGCGGTGGTGACCGGCGTGGCCGAGGCGAGCGCCGCCGCGAGGTGCGGGTACTCCCCCGTCGCCAGCCGGGAGCCGAGCCAGGCCGCCCGTACGCCCTGCTCCTCGGCCTCGCTCCAGGGGAGTTGGCGGCTCCGCTCGGCCAGCGCCAGCTCGCCCGCCACGTACGTGGCCACCGTGCCGTTGATCGCGGCGATCAGCTCCAGCTTCTCGCCGTCGGACGCCTCCAGCGGCGCCAGGCAGGCGAGGCTGTGCTCCAGGTACCGCAGGGCGTTCGGGCTGAAGCCGTGGACCGGGCTCAGCAGCCGGGGCAGCCAGGGGTGGCGCTGCATCAGCTGCCGCGTCTGGCGCGCCAGCGCCAGCAGGTCGGCGCGCCAGTCGCCGGTGGGCGGGGTCAGCTCGTACTCCGCGCTGACGGCGTCGACCATCAGCTCGTACAGGTCCTCTTTGCGGGGGACGTAGTTGTACAGGGACATCGTCCCGGCGCCGATGCCTGCCGCCACGCGCCGCATGGAGACGGCTTCGATGCCCTCCGCGTCCGCGATCCGCACCGCCTCGGCCGCGATCGAGTCGCGGCTGTGCGCGGGCCGGGGGCCGCGGCCGGCCCGCTGCGGGCGGGCCCAGATCACCGCGGGTTCAGTGGCGCGGTCACCGGTCGTCATCGCGCATCGCCTCGTCGCTCTCGTCGCCCTCGCGACCTCTTCACGTCCATGGATCACCATCCTAGTTACGTACGGCGTACGTAGTGCGGTAGGGTGCCGCACATGACTACTACGTACGCTGTACTTAGTGAGGGTCTGGAGAAGCGCTACGGGGACGTCCACGCCCTGCGCGGCCTCGACCTCGCCGTCCCCCAAGGCACGGTCTGCGGCCTCCTCGGCCCGAACGGCGCGGGCAAGACCACCGCCGTCCGGATCCTCGCCACCCTGACCGCGCCCACCGGCGGCCGCGCCCTGGTCGCCGGCCACGACGTCACCCGCGAACCCGCCGCCGTCCGCCGCGCCATCGGGGTCACCGGCCAGTACGCCTCGGTCGACGGCGACCTGACCGGCCGCGAGAACCTCCGGCTCTTCGCCCGCCTCACCGGACTGCGCGGGGCAGCCGGCCGGACCCGCGCCGACGAGCTGCTGGACCGCTTCGACCTCGCCGAGGCCGCCGACCGGGTGGCGTCCACCTGGTCGGGCGGGATGCGCCGGCGCCTCGACCTGGCCGCGGGGCTCCTCACCGACCCCCGGGTGCTGTTCCTCGACGAGCCCACCACGGGCCTGGATCCCGCGGCGCGCGAGCAGATCTGGACCGCGGTACGAGCCCTCGCCGACCAGGGCACGACCGTGCTGCTCACCACCCAGTACCTGGAGGAGGCCGACCGCCTCGCCGACGACATCGTGGTCGTGGACCGCGGCCGGACCGCGGCCAGCGGCACCCCGGCCGAGCTCAAGGCCCGGCTCGGCTCCCACGCGGAGGTCACCGTCACCACCCGCGAGGCGCTCGCGGGCGCGGCCGTCGTGCTCGACCAGCTCACCGGCGGCCGGCCCGCGCTGGACGGGGAGCGCCTCACCGTCGGCGTGACCGTCCCGGACGGCGCCCTGACCCTGCCCGCGATCATCCGCGCCCTCGACGCCGCCGGGATCCCGGTCACCGACGCGAGCCTGCGCCCGCCCACCCTCGACGAGGTGTTCCTGCGCCTCACCCGGGTCCGCCGGGCCGAGCAACCCGGGCGGCACGCCGACCAGAACCAGGAGCACGCGGCATGAGCACCCTGCTGTCCGACGGCGGCGCCGTCCTGACCCGCCAGCTGCAAAAGGCCCGGCACGCGCCGGCGCTGCTGATCCTGACCCAGACCATGCCGGTCACCATGCTGCTGTTCTTCGGGTACGTCTTCGGCAGCGCGCTGGCCATGCCGGGCTCGGAGTACCGGGAGTTCCTGGTTCCGGGGCTGCTCGCCGCGACCGCCGCGAACGGTCTGATGACCGGGATGTTCACGGCCGCGCAGGACGCCCACCGCGGGGTGATGGACCGGCTGCGGACCCTGCCGATGAGCCGGGCCGCCGTGCCGTTGGGCCAGACGGCCGCGGACCTGCTGACCACCGCGGTCTCGATGGTGCCGCTCATGCTGGTGGGGCTGGCGATGGGCTGGCGGGTCGAGAACGGCCTCGGGGGCGCGCTCGCGGCCCTCGGTGTGCTGCTCCTGTTCCGGTTCGCGACCGCGTGGGTGGGGACGTACCTCGGGCTGCTGAGCAAGAGCGAGGAGGCGGCGGGCCAGCTCGGCAGCGCCACCTTCGTCCTGCCGATGCTCTCCAGCGCGTACCTGCCGACCGCCGGGCTGCCCGGGTGGCTGCGGGCGGTCGCCGAGTGGAATCCGATCAGCGCCGTCGCCACCGCCGTGCGCACGCTGTGCGGGAACGCGGGCGGCGAGGCCGCGGCGGGCGCCGCCTGGCCGGCCGCGCACCCGGTCGCGGGGGCGCTGCTCTGGTCCCTCGTGCTGCTGGCCCTCTTCGCGCCGCCGGCCACGCGCAGGTTCGCGCGTGGCCGGGACTGAGGTCGGCACGCAGGGACCGGGACCAGGGACCCGGACCAGGGGACCCGGACCAGGGGACCGGGAGCAACGGCGCTGGGACTAGGGGACCGGGAGCAACGGCACTTGGACGGTCCTCGGGAAGGACTCGGTGCCGCCGTCGTCCAGGGCGTCGGTGCGCAGCACTTGGACGTCCGCCGTGAAGCGGCAGTTGAGCACGAGGAGGCCGCACACCCGGTAGCGGACCACCACCTGCTTCTCGGCACCCGCCGCCAGCGCACCCACCGCCTGCGGCACCGGGCCGATCCGGGTCACCCCGGAGCCGGCGGGAAGGGCGTCGGTGAGCACCACCCCGAAGGCGTCACCGGGTCCCGTGTTGCGGATCCGGTACTCGACGCCGAGGGTGCGGGAGAGGTAGTTGAGCGGCCCGCCCCAGTAGGCGCGGTGGGTCACGGCGAGCTGCGGCTGCAGGACCGTGATCGAACCGCTGAGGGCGAGCTGCCATGCCTTGCCGGTGCCGACGGAGACGGCGGCCGCCGGGATCGCGAAGGTGCCCGACCCCGTGGCGCCCCGGTACGCGTTGGTCGTGGTGGCGTCCGGTACGACGGTCCAGGTCCCGGAGCCCGTCACCGAGGTCCCGCTGTAGCTCAGGCCCGGCGCGGCGCAGCTGCCGCTCTGCAGGGCGAGGGTCAGGGTGCCGCGGGCGTTGGTCAGGGTCACCCGCGCGTCGGTGGACTCCAGCACGGCTTGGGTCCCGCCCACCCGGAACGGGAGGTCGATGCCCAGTTGGGAGGGCAGCGCCGAGAACACTCCGGCGGAGAGCGCGGAGCTGCCGGTGAGCCGCCGGGTGTCGGTGAGCGGCCCCGAGGAACAGCCCGGGCCGCTCGTCACGACGCCGTTCGCGCTGGAGGCGTTCACGTTCAGCGGGTGCGGGGCGAGGCTCTCCGCGCCCGCGGGCGGGGCCATGACCACCAGCCCGGCCAGCAGCGCCGTCAGGACGACCGCTGCCCGCCGGGCTGCGGAGCGCGGAATCGATGCGGTCGGGCGTCTCATGGGCGGCCCTTCTGTACGAGTCGACGGATGAGCCCGTACCTTACGCACGTAAAACGGATTATCAGTGTGCATTTCGCACCGCACACGGGTGACAGACCGCCCTCCACCCGGTAGGCAGGGCGCCATGACCACCACCGAGCCCCTCCCCCTGGACGGCATCACCGTCGTCGCCGTCGAACAGGCCGTCTCGGCCCCGTTCGCCACCCGCCAGCTCGCCGACCTCGGAGCCCGCGTCATCAAGGTCGAGCGGCCCGACGGCGGTGATTTCGCGCGCGCCTACGACACCGCCGCGCACGGGCTGGCCTCCCACTTCGTCTGGGCCAACCGGGGCAAGGAGTCGATCGCGCTCGATCTGAAGGACCCGCGCGGCCGGGAGATCCTGCACGGGCTGCTCGACGGCGCCGACGTGTTCGTGCAGAACCTCGCCCAGGGGGCCGCCGCCCGGCTGGGGCTCGACTCGGCGGCGCTGTGCGCCCGCTATCCGCGGCTGGTCGCGGTGGACGTCTCCGGCTACGGCGCCGAAGGCCCGTACGCCCACAAGCGCGCCTACGACATGCTCGTGCAGTGCGAGGCGGGCCTGGTCTCGGTGACCGGCACCCCGGAGCAGCCCGTCAAGGCGGGCATTCCGGCGGCGGACATCGCGGCCGCCATGTACGCCTTCTCGGGGGTGCTCGCGGCCCTGCTGCGGCGCGGCACCACGGGGCGCGGGGGCAGGGTGGAGGTGTCGATGCTGGACGCGCTCGCCGAGTGGATGGGCCATCCGCTGCACCTGACGATGCACGGCGGGCAGGAGCCGGTACGCACCGGACTGGCGCACGCGGTGATCGCCCCTTACGACGCCTACCCGACGGCGGACGGCGACCGGGTGCTGCTGGCGGTGCAGAACGACCGGGAGTGGCGTCGTCTTACCGAACAGGTCCTGCAGCGGCCGGAGTTGGCGCTCAACCCGGCGTACGCGACGAACGCGGCGCGCACCGCGAACCGGGAGAAGACCGACGCGGTGGTGGCCCAGGCGCTGGTCCGGCTGGGCGCGGACGAGGCGATCGCCGCACTGGAGGCGGCGGGCCTGGCCTGCGCACGGCTGAACTCGGTGGCCCGGCTGGCCGGGCATCCACAGCTGGCGGCGCGGGACCGCTGGCGGGAGGTGGGGTCGCCGGCCGGTCCGCTGCGGGCTCTGCTGCCGCCCATCGGACTGCCGGGTGGCGCGGCACCGCACATGGGTGCGGTGCCCGCGCTCGGCGAGCACACCGAAGTCCTGCTGGGCGCCTTGGGGATGACGGGCGCACAGATCGCGGCATTGCGCCGGGACGGTGTGATCGGGTGAATCAGGCCGGGACGAAACGGCTTTGCTTCGGGGACAGTTACGAGCGGCGGCTGCCGAAGAGCGTGCGACGCAGACGGCGCAGCGGCGCGAAGAGCGAGACGCGCGCGCTCCGGCTCCGCAGACGGTGCGTGTGGTCGCGGGAGGTGAGCTCGCGCATCAGCAGCGTCGCCTCGGCGGCCTCGCGGTGCGGGACGGCGGGGCCGCCCAGCACGGCGAGGTGGCGGTCGAGGCGCGAGCTGGTCGCGCTGCTGCCGCAGGTGATGGCAGGCACGCGAGGCGGCCTGCTGCGCATTGCTATCTGTTCCATGTCTCTCCCCACCCGTACGAGGGCACCCGGCCCGGGCAGGTTAACCCTATCGCCCCCGCGTCGCGCTCGGGTATCCCGGTGGTGTGAATTACCCCTACCACAACGGGGAGTTGACGATTACTCAGCGGAGTCGACAGTTACTCTCCGCACAATTTCGGCGCCATGCGGACTCCCTGCGCGGCGGGAGTCACTCAGCGCGCACTGCGCTAACTTGGAGTGATCAGTCGGTAACGCATTGGGGGCTCCCGTGAATGAGGCTCGCTCGGATGGGGAGACGGACGGCGAGCGGCTCATCGCCGGCCGGTACCGCCTGCTGGGCCCGCTCGGCCGGGGCGGCATGGGCATCGTGTGGCGGGCCCGGGACGAGCTGCTCGGCCGCGAGGTGGCGGTCAAGGAGGTGCGGGCGCCGGCCGGGCTGGACGAGGCCGACGTGAGCCGGATGTACCGGCGGCTGGAGCGGGAGGCCTGGGCCGCGGCCCGGGTCTCGCACCGCGGGGTCGTCACGGTCTACGACGTGGCGACCGAGGGCGGCCGGCCCTGGATCGTGATGGAGCTGGTGCGCGGGCTCACCCTGGCGGAGGTGCTGGAGGCCGAGGGGCCGCTCACCCCGCAGCGGGCCGCGCACATCGGCGAGCAGGTGCTGGCCGCGCTGCGCTCCGCGCACGAGGCGGGGGTGCTGCACCGGGACGTGAAGCCCGGCAATGTGCTGATCGCCAATGACGGCCGGGTGGTGCTGAGCGATTTCGGGATCGCGAGCCTGGAGGGTTCCTCCTCCATCACGATGACGGGCGAGGTGATCGGCTCCCCCGAGTTCCTGGCGCCGGAGCGGGCGCTCGGGCGCGAGCCGGGTCCCGAGTCGGATCTGTGGGCGCTCGGGGTGATGCTCTACGCGGCCGTCGAGGGGGTCTCGCCCTTCCGGCACGACACCCCGCTGTCCACGCTGCGGGCGGTGGTGGACGAGGAGTTCCCGCCGCCGCGGCGGGCCGGCGCGCTGGAGCCCGTACTGGCGGGGCTGCTGCGCAAGGATCCCGCCGAGCGGCTGCCCGCGGCGGAGGCGGCCCGGATGCTGCGGATCATCGGCGCGGGCGGGACCGTACGGGCCTTCGGCGGGCCGGTGTCGGGGCCGGATGCGCCGACCGCGGTCGTGCCCCACCGGCACGAGGAGCAGGGCGGACCCGGTGGGTACGGCGCGCGCGGCGGGCCCGGCGGGCCGACCCCGCGGATGCCGCTGCCGATGCCGACGCCCGCGTCCGGGCCCGCGGCGGCCCGGGGGCCCGCCCCGGAGCCGCCCCGACGGGGGCGGGCCGGGCTGGTACTGACGGCCGGCATCTTCGTACTGGCGCTGGCCCTGGTCGTGCTGGCCTGGCTGGTACTGCAGGACCGCAAGGGCTCGGGCGGGGACGGCGGCGAGAGCCCGACGGACGCTCCGACCACCTCGCAGTCGGCCTCCCCCTCCGCCTCCCCTTCGGCGAGCCCGTCGCCTTCCCCGAGCCCCTCCGCCTCCCCGTCGGCCACCCCCGCGCCGCACGTCACCGTGTCCGCGGTGACGGCCGTACGGGACACCTACAGCGGCAGCTGCCCGCCGCCGGCCGACCGGGCGCCCGCCTTCGGCGCCACCGTGGAGGTGGACGGGACGCCCGCCGTGCTGGAGTACCGCTGGGCCACGCGCAGCGGGGTGACCACGGGACCGGGCTGGCAGTCCGTCACGTACGAGGCGGGCGGGCCCGCGAGCAGGAGGCTGGAGTACACGGAGCTGACGTACTTCGCGAGCGCGACCTTCGAGGACGCGGTCCGGCTGGAGGTCCGGGCGCCGGAGGAAAGCACCTCGGACTGGGTGGAGTTCTCCGTGACGTGCGAGAAGGAGACCCCGACGGACGGGGCCTCCTCCCCTGGAACACCCGGAACGCCTGGCGCGTCCGGTCCGCCCGCGTCACCGGGCCCGACGAAGTCGGGTCAGGCTGCCGACGGCGAGGCACTGGACGAGTGAGCGTCAGGCCGCGTTGGTGAAGGCGGGCAGGTAGCCGCCGGAGTGTCCGGCGGCGGTCGGGTGGTAGGACTCGCCGATGTTGAGCCAGTTGAGACTGTGCAGCCACGCGTCGCCGGAGCAGATCTCGTGGCCGGTGAAGGCGCCCGCCACCGAGGCGAAGGCGAAGCCGTGGTTGGCGGCGCGTTTGGCGACGGCGGCGTTCAGGTAGTCGGAACCGCCGTTGATGGCGGTGCGCTCGCCCTCGGTGAGGCCGGTGACGCAGGACCCGTTGAGCTTGTAGAAGCGGGGATAGCCGAGGACGACCACGCGGGCGTTCGGCGCCTTGGAGTGGATGGCGTTGTAGACCTGGTCGAGCTGGCCGGGGAGGGTGGAGTCGACGTACGCCTTGGCCTGGTTGACGCGGCTGACGCAGGTGGACTCCGACTGGAGCACACAGGTCGTCATGACGTCGGCGAAGCCGGCGTCGTTGCCGCCGATGGTGATGCTGACCAGGTCGGTGCCGGAGTTCAGCGGGCCGAGCTGACCCGCGAGCACATCACCCGTACGGGCGCCCGAACAGGCGGTGAAGGAGAAGGTCTGGGGGGAATGGGCGGCGGCCCACAGGGCCGGGTAGGCACGGGTGGTGCGTTTGCAGTCGCCGCTCCCGCTGTCGTAGTTGCCGGCGCCGACGCCGGAGGAGTACGAGTCGCCGAGGGCGACGTAGCCGAAGTCCGCCGAGGCGGCGGCGGAGGCCTGGCCGGCGCCGAACAGGGCGGCGCCCGCGGCGAGTAACAGCGAGGAGGTCAAGGCTGCGAAGCGCGACATTCTCATGCTCATGTGTGCGGCTCCTTGTGGGGGTTACTCCTGAGTCCGTGGTACTGGGAGACGGGAGCCGCTGGAAGCGTTCATGCCAAGAATGTTCGGGGTGGACTTGCGGTCCGAATCTTCACGTCCGATGCGTTTGAAGAGGGAACTTGGGCACCCGATCCGGCGAAACACGGGTGCATGAGGACACTTCGTGCCGGATCATGGGCGCCATGCCAGCCAACCCGCATGACGCGCTGCCGATCCGGCTCAACGTCGACGACAGCGACTCGCCGTCCGACGTCGTCGATGCGCTGTTCCTCGGCCGGTTCGCGTCCGGCGAGCAGCCGTACTCGCACAGCGTGTCGATCGAGCGGGTGAAGGCCGACGCGAGCCTGCTGCCGCCCGAGGCCACCGTGCTGCGCTCGGCGCGCGACACCGACCGCAGCGCGACGCTCGCGGAGGGCGACGGCTGGACCATGCTCGTCTCCCGCTGGAGCCGGGGCGCGGACGTGACGGTGACCGCGGTCAGCGACGAACTCGCCGCCGGGGTGCTGGGCAAGGCCACGGAGGGGGTTCAGGACGAGCCCGCCCCGCAGCCGGAGAACGTCGCGATGGGCTTCTGGTACGTCTCCCCGCGCCGCGGCCCGTACCGTACGACGCGTCAGATCGCGGCCGGTACGTGGGCGGAGGTGCGGCCCAACTACACGGCGCCGGTGGCGGGGGCCATGGACCGGCTGATGAAGGTCACCCCCGACGACATCGCGGGCCGGCTGCTGTTGCTGCACGGTCCGCCGGGCACCGGGAAGACCTCGGCCCTGCGGACGCTGGCCCGCTCCTGGCGGGACTGGTGCCAGGTGGACTGCGTCCTGGACCCGGAGCGGCTGTTCAACGACGTCGGCTACCTGATGGACATCGCGATCGGCGAGGACGAGGGCACGGCGAAGGGCCGCTGGCGGCTGCTTCTCCTGGAGGACTGCGACGAGCTGATCCGCGGCGAGGCCCGGCACACCGCCGGGCAGGCGCTGTCCCGGCTGCTCAACCTGACGGACGGCCTGCTCGGCCAGGGGCGCAACGTCCTGGTCGGCGTCACCACCAACGAGGACCTGGAGCGCCTGCACCCCGCGGTGGTGCGGCCGGGCCGCTGCCTGGCCCGCATCGAGGTCGGCCGGCTGACGCACCGCGAGGCGGTGGACTGGCTGGGCACGGACGAGGGCATCCCCCGCGAGGGCGCCACCCTGGCCGAACTCTTCGCCCTCCGCCGAGGCGCGACGGGCCCCACGCCCCTCCTCCCGCCCCAGGGCCACGACACCGACGCGGGCCTGTACCTGTAGCGGAGCTGAATGGCCCGGCCGGCGCGCCGAAAGGCGGCGCCGGCCACAATCCAGCCGCGGGCGGAGTTACTGGCCGTACCGCGCCCGGAGGGCATCGGCGGCGGCCGCCGTGGCTTCCTCCATGCTCAGGCCCAGCCGGTGGACCCGGTCCGCGAACGCCTGGCCGGCCGCCGCGGCCTCGCGGGAGGCCCCTTCCCCCGCCGCCGCGACGAACGTGCCATGGCGGCCCCGCGTCTCGATGACCCCGTCGGCCTCCAGCGCCCGGTACGCCTTGGCGACCGTGTTCGCCGCCAACCCGAGCTCCTGCGCCAGCCCCCGCACCGTGGGCAGCTTGAACCCCGTCGGCAGCTTCCCCGACCGCGCACGGTCCGCGATCTGCGCGCGCAGCTGCTCGTACGGGGCGGCGGCGCCGGCCGCGCCGTCAATCCGGATCTTCAGGTTCGTCGAGGTCACGCGGCCGATTCTCCCCCATCACCCCCGTGATCCGCAGGCATCCGTCCCGGCACCGCCCGGCCGCGCGGACCGACAGTGCCCCCCGCTACGGCTCGGGGATGACCGGCACCCTGCGGGCCTTGCGCGGCCGGGGCCTGGCTAAGCTCGCGAAGACCGATTCGGGTACGAGATCCGCGCGACCGAACGCGCCACGCGAAGAAGCTGGAGACCACGAGAACATGACCGAACAGCTCACCGTCGCCCTGGTCAAGGCCGGCCGTACCAAGATCCGCTACCCGGCGGACCTGGTCGCCGACACCGGCAGCCGGATCTCCGTGCGCGCCCCCTGGGCGGCAGAAGGCGTACGGGACTTCGGCTTCGTGCGCTTCGAGCCGGGCGACGTGTTCACCGAGCACTTCTGGCGCGACCGCTGGTACGCGGTCAAGGAAGTGCGCACCGGCGAGGGCGTCCTCAAGGGCTGGTACTGCGACGTCACCCGCCCGGCCGTGGTGGAGGACGGCGTGATCGTGGTCGAGGACCTGGACCTCGACCTGTGGGTCTCGGCCGACGGCACGTCCGTGCTGCGGCTGGACGAGGACGAGTTCGCCGAGAGCGGCCTCGCCGAGACCGACCCGGAGGCGGCGGCCGAGGCCGTACGGGCCCTCGACGCCCTGGACGCGCAGGCCAGGACGGCGGCGGGGCTGAACGCCCTGCTGGCGTAGCCGGCAGCGCTTCCTGTGGGCACGCTTACCGCTTCCTTAAGCGGAGCCTAAGGATCGCCTTCCGGGCCCCGGAGCCGGGGAAACCCGGGGTGCGGGCGGTTAGTTTGGCTGGGCCAGGGAGGGCCGGAGGCGGCGCCGCGACCCCGTAGGGGACGGCGCCGCACAGCCCGGGTCTCCTGGCGCACCCCTGCCTTGCGCCCGAAGGAGATCCACCATGCCCGCACGCCGCACCGCCACCCGTATCGCGTCCGTCGCGCTGGCCCCCCTCGCGGTGGCCGCGTACGCCGCGGCGCCCGCGGCGGCCCACGGTTCGATGACGGATCCGGTCAGCCGGGTGGCGGCGTGCTACGCGGAGGGACCGGAGGCCCCGAAGTCGGCGGCCTGCAAGGCGGCGGTGGCGGCGAGCGGGACGCAGGCGTTCTACGACTGGAACGCGGTGAACATCGCCAACGCGGCCGGCCAGAGCAAGTCCCTGATCCCGGACGGGCAGTTGTGCTCGGCAGCCAACCCCAAGTACAAGGGTCTGGACCTGGCCCGCGGCGACTGGCCGGCGAGCCCGATGGCAGCGGGCGCGCACACCTTCCGCTACAAGGGGACCGCCCCGCACAAGGGTTCCTTCGAGCTGTACGTGACGAAGGACGGGTACGACCCGTCGAAGCCGCTGAAGTGGTCGGACCTGGAGCCCGCGCCGTTCGCGAAGGTCACCGATCCGGGCATGCAGAACGGCGACTACGTCTTCTCCGGCACGGTCCCGAACAAGTCGGGCCGCCACCTGATCTACAGCGTGTGGCAGCGCTCGGACAGCCCCGAGGCCTTCTACACCTGCTCGGACGTGGTGTTCGGCAAGGACAACGGCGGCAACGGCGGCAACGGCAACGGGGGCGGTTCCACCGCCAAGCCGAGCACGAAGCCCGGCTCGAAGCCGAGCACCCAGCCGTCGCAGCAGGCCTCGCAGCCGGCCTCGCAGCAGCCCTCCGTGCAGCCCTCGGACGAGAGCGGCCCCCAGGCCCCGACCGACGAGCAGATCGCCGACGGCGCGGACAAGTCCACGGTGGAGCACAACGGCCACGGTGACAACGACCCCAAGACGAACGCCAAGACCGCCGAGTCGCCGGTCCCCGCGCAGGGCACCAACCTCGCGGAGACCGGCGCCGGCAGCGCCACCCCGGCGATCGCGATCGCCGGGGCGGGCATCCTGGCCGTCGGTGCGGCCGTGCTGTTCGCACTGGCCCGGCGCCGTGCGGCCACGGGCCGCCACGGCCGCTAGTCCAGCGCGGGGTTCACGCCGGACGGACCGTCTGCCGCGTCAGTCGAAGACCGACGCGCAGGTGGTCCGTCGGGCGTGCGCCGGGTCGAGGGCGTTGGCCGCCTCGTGCCAGGCGATCCGGTCGGTGAGGCCGATGGCCACGTGCTCCGAGAGGTCCAGGAGGCACATGTCCTGGAGCACCACGTTGCGTACGTCCGGCCCGTCGAGGAATGCGCTGCGGTAGGGGGTGACCACCTCGTCGTACTTGGTCGCGATCACCGTGTACTTGACGCCGGGAACGGTGTCCCCGCCCGCGTTCAGCTTGTTCTGGAAGGCCGATCCGGCGATCTGGTCGGCGAGTCCGGGTGTCGCGGCGCTGATCAGGTCCTCGGCTCCGGGGAAGTACGGGAGCAGTTGGGTGAGCCCGTCCAGGTCCGTGCCGTGGTTGTCGGGGGCGAGTCCGACCAGCGCGTTGACCTTGGCGGCGCCGCCGAGGAACTTCAGGTAGTAGCGCGGCATCATGCCGCCCTGGGAGTGGCCGATGAGGTCGGTCTCGGCGGCGCCGGTGGAGGCGAGCACCTTGTCGACGAAGACGGAGAGCTGGCCGGCGGACTTGTCGATGGGACCGAGCCCGTTGAAGAGGGGTACGCCGGGCAGTTGACCGTAGTCGAGCGAGTAGACGCAGTACCCGCGGTGGACGAGGTACGGCGCGAGGCCGAGCCAGTTGTCGATGGAGTTGCCGAAGGTGCCGTGTACGAGCACGACGGGCCGGGGGTGGGCGGCGGACGGCTTGCAGGACCAGTCGTTCCAGCCGCTGCTCGGTGCGGACGCGGCCTGCGCGGTGCCGGTGGGGGCGACGAGCGCGGCGGCGGTGAGGGTGAGGACGGCCAGCGGGCGGAGCAGGCGTCTCCAGGGCAGCATCGTGTGATCTCCTTGCGGCTCAAGGGGAATGCGTGGGGATGAGTGGGGATGACGTGGGGGCTCGTCCCGTGATCCGGATCACAAGGGGGGCTGCTGTCGCCAAATTACGGGCGGGTAGCAAAACAAGGAAGTTACGCGTCAGTAAAAGATGCGTGTCGCAAGCCGCGCTCCAGCGCCGCGCCAGAGCCGCGCCGGCCCTCCGCCGGTGCTACGCCGACGCGGCGAACGTCGCCGCGGGGCGGACCGTGCCCGCACCGAAGCGGGCGTTCGCGCGGTCGATGGCCGCCTCCACCGTCAGCCGGGCCTCGCGGACCGGGTCCAGGGAGATCTGCCGGGCCGTCTTCTCCGCGCCCGTGAGGTCCTCGGCGCGCAGCACCATGCCGGTCAGCCGGGCCCGTTGCAGGCCGGCCGCGTCCAGCAGCCGGTACGCGAGGGCCCGCAGGTCCTCGTCGTGCGCGGAGGGCTCGGCGAGCCGCCGGGACTTCTCCCAGCGGGTGCCGCCGACGAACTGCAGGGTCAGCGACAGGGACCGGGCGGCCTGACGGCGGCCGCGCAGCAGCGCGCCCAGCCGTACGGCGAGGCCGAGCAGTTCGGCGCGCGCGAGGGGGCCGTCCAGTTCGTGCCGGGCGAAGCCGGTCCGGACCGCGGCCGACGGCGGCAGGCCCTGCGGGGTGACGGGGCGCGGGTCGATGCCGCGGGCGCGCTCCGCGGCGGGCCGGCCCGCCCGCCGGCCCAGGACCCGCTCGACGACCCCCGGCGGTACGGCGGCCAGCGCGCCGACCGTGTGCAGTCCGTACCCGCGCAGCACCGCCGCCTGTTTGGAGCCGATGCCGTACAGCGCCTCCACCGGCAGCGGCCCCAGGAAGTCGGCCACCGCCCCCTCGGGCACGCTCAGCACTCCGCCGGGCCCGGGGACCCGCGCGGAGGCCATCGAGGCCACCGCCCAGGTGCCGGCCACCCCGATCCGTACGTCCGTGCCCAGCCGGGCGACCGCGCGCAGCCGTACGACCTCGGCGATCCGGCCCGCGTCCGCGCCGAAGTACCGCTGGGCGCCGCGGACCTGGACCAGTGCCGAGCGGGGCGGCAGCGCCTGGACCAGCGGGGAGAACTCCCGCAGCAGTTCCAGGACCTCCCGGTACCCCTCCTCCGGCAGGGCCGCGGCGCACCGGACGTGCAGGACCGCGCTCCCGCGGACCGCACTCCCTCGGACCGCACTCCCTCGGACCGCACTCCCTCGGACCGCGCTGTGCGAGGGGCCGCTCATCCCGCGCTCCCCGGGCTGGAGTGCCACAGCTTGCGGCCGGTCAGGTCGCCCTCGCCGGGCGGCCGGAGGTCGGCCCAGGGGTTCATCTCGTAGCCGGTGGACAGGTGGATGCGGCGTCCGGAATCCGTGGAGGCCGCCGCCCCGGGCTCTGTCGTCACCGGCTGCGAGAGGTGGGCGGTGACGGCTTCCAGGCCGCGCTGCCCGCGCAGTTCGACCAGCTCCGACAGGTTCCAGGCCGCCGCTCCGACGACGCTCAGGCTCTGCGGGCCGCGCCGCTGCACGACTCCCCGTACGAGCAGCAGGAAGGAGTGGAAGACGGTGTGCGCGCAGGCGTCGTGGCTGTCGTCGAAGAAGGCCAGGTCGACCAGGCCGCTGCCGTCGTCCAGGGTCGTGAAGATGACCCGTTTGCCGGATCTGATCGGCGGGGTCTGGGTGGCCGCCTTGGCCCCGGCGACCAGGACGGTCCGGCCGTGCTCGACCTCCCGCAGCCGGTGCGCCGGGACCACGCCCAGCTCGGCCAGGAAGGCCTGGTGGTCGCCCATCAGGTGCCGCGAGGCGTCCATGCCGAGGACGCCCAGTTCGGCACTGAGCCGCTCGGCCTCGTTCAGGTCGGGCAGGCCGATGGCAGCGGTGGACAGGCCGCCGTCCAGCGGGAGTTGGGAGCTGCCGCGGGCGGCGGGCGCCCGCGAGGCCCCGTGCAGTTCCGCCAAGTGCAGGAGCAGGTCACGGCGGTTGTCCCCGAAGGAGTCCAACGCGCCGACCTGCGCGAGGCGTTCGGCGACCGGCCGGCCGGGATGCGCCCGGTCCCAGAAGTCGCGCAGCGAGGCGTACGGCTGCCCGTCCTCGATCCGGGCCGCCTCCGCCTCGCCGATGCCGTGGACGTCGGACAGCGCGAGCCGCAGACCCCAGCCCTTACCGGACACCAGTTCGATACGGTGGGCGACCGCCGACCGGTTCACGTCCAGCGGCAGCACGGGCACGCCCCGGCGCCGCGCGTCCGCCAGCAGCAGCCGCTTCGGGTACATGCCCGGATCGTGCGTGAGCAGCCCGGCGTAGAACGCCGCCGGGTGGTGGGCCTTGAGCCAGGCCGACTGGTACGTGGGCACCGCGAAGGCCACCGCGTGCGCCTTGCAGAAGCCGTACGAGCCGAAGGCCTCGACGATCTCCCAGGTACGGGCGATCACCTCGGCCGGGTAGCCGCGCCCGGCGGCCGTCGCCGCGAACCAGACCTTGATCCGCCCCTGCGACTCCGGTTCCGAGAGCCCGCGCCGCACCCGGTCCGCCTCGTCCCGGCCGCAGCCGGTCATGGTGTGCACGATCTCGATGATCTGCTCGTGGAAGACCACCACCCCGTACGTCTCGCGCAGCGCGTCGGCCAGGTCCGGGTGCGGGAAGCGGACCGGGGCCCGCCCGTGCCGGGCCTCGATGAACGGCCGCACCATGTCGGCGGCGACCGGCCCCGGCCGGAACAGCGAGATGTCGACGACCAGGTCGTGGAAGGTGGCCGGCTGGAGCCGGCCCACCAGGTCGCGCTGGCCCGGCGACTCGATCTGGAAGCAGCCCAGCGTCTCGGCGGAGCGGATCAGCTCGTACGTCGCCTCGTCGCCCGGCGGCACCTGCGCCGGGTCGTCCAGGTCCAGCTCCTCCCCCGTCGTCCGCCGCAGTTCGGCGACCGCGTGCGCCATCGCGGACTGCATCCGTACGCCCAGCACGTCGAGCTTGAGCAGCCCGAGCTCCTCCACGTCGTCCTTGTCGAACTGGGACATCGGCAGCCCCTCGCCGCTGGTGGGCACCACCGGGGTGCGGGCGAGCAGCGAGGCGTCGGAGAGCAGGACCCCGCACGGGTGCATGGCGATCCCGCGCGGCAGCGCGTCCAGCGCCTCGACGAACTCCCACAGCCTCCCGTACGACTCCCCGCGTACGTCACGCAGTTCGGGCAGTTCCTCCAGCGCGGCGCGGGCGTCGCGGGCCCGGATGTGCGGGAAGGCCTTGGCGAGCCGGTCGATGACGGCCGGGTCCATGGACAGGGCGGCGCCGACGTCGCGGATGGCGTGCCGGACCCGGTAGGTCTCGGGCATGGAGACGGTGGCGACGCGCTCGGTGCCGAACCGGTCGATGATCCGCCGGTAGACCTCCAGCCGGCGGGCGGACTCCACGTCGATGTCGATGTCGGGCAGGACGTGGCGGCGCTTGGAGAGGAAGCGTTCCATCAGCAGGCCGTGCGCGACGGGGTCGGCGTGCGCGATGCCGAGCAGGTGGTTGACGAGGGAGCCGGCGCCGGATCCGCGGGCGGCCACCCGGATGCCCATCTCCCGTACGTCATCCACTACTTGAGCGACCGTCAGGAAGTAGGAGGCGTATCCGTGGTAGGCGATGATGTCGAGCTCGTGGTGCATCCGCTCCCAGTACTCGGGGCTGTCGGGGCCGTTGGCGTATCCGCGCAGCACCATGCCCGCGGAGGCCCGGGAGGCGAGGACCCGCTGGGCGGTGCGGTGGGCGGCGCCGACGAGCCGGGCCTCGGGGAAGTGCACCGAGCCGATGCCGAGGTCGTCCTCGGGGTCCACCGCGCAGGCCTCCGCGGTACGCCGGGTCTCCGCGAGCAGCCGGCGCGCGTCGGCGGGGCGCTGGCCGGCCGCCCGGGCGATCCGGTCGGCGGCCTCGGCCATGGCGTCGGGGGGCTTGAGCCAGCGCTCGCCGCCGTCCAGTGGCTTGCGGGGGTCGACGGGAATCAGCCGCCGGGCCGCGTCGAGGACGTCGGCGACCGGGCCCTGGCCGGGGTCGGCGTAGCGGACGGCGTTGGTCAGTACGGCCGGGATGCCGTGCTCGGCGGCGAAGCCGACCGTACGGGCGGCCAGCCGCAGCGAGCCGGGCCCGGTGCCGGCGCGGCCGTGGTGGACGGCCTCCAGGCGCAGCGCGTCGCCGTAGACCTCCCGCCAGGGCGCGAGCAGCCGGGCCGCCCGGTCGGGCCGTCCGGCGGCGAGTGCCCGGCCGACCTCGGAGTCGGGGCCGAGCAGTACGAAGACGCCGCTCACGCCGTGGGGGCCGAGGGTGTCGCGCAGGGCGTTCCAGGGGAGGACCGGCGACCCCGTGGCGCCGGCCGCCGCGTGCGAGGCGTGCGCGGCGGTGACGAGCCGGCACAGTTCGGCCCATCCGGCGGCGCCGTCCCGGGCCAGGAAGACCGCGCGCGGGGCGGACTCGTCGACGAAGGCCCCGCCCTTGACGGGGTTGCGGCGGCGGTACGAGGCCTCACCGGCGGGGCCCGGGCCCGCGGATCCGGCCGGGCCCGCGGGTCCCCCCGAACCCGCGGATCCGGCCGGGTGCGCCGCGGCCGACACGGCCAGGTCGACCCCGAACAGGGGCCGGATCCCGGCCTCCGCGCACGCCTTCGCGAACCGCACCGTGCCCGCGAGGGTGTCGCGGTCGGTCAGGGCGAGGGCGTCCATGCCCCGCTCGGCGGCACGCTCCGCCAGCCGCCCGGGATGGGAGGCTCCGTAACGCATGGAGAACCCCGAAACGGTGTGCAGATGCGTAAAACCGGGCACCCGCGGCCTCCTGCTTTCACTCGGCGAACATCACCCCCGTCTCCACCATAGAGCAATTCGAATATCCGTGCGAAACGTTTGTTCGATACTCCACAGGGGCCGGTCCCCGCACCCGGACACATGTCATCCGTTCGGCCCACCCCTGCTGCGCGCCGCCCCCGGCACGCCGAGCGTGTGAGACATGAACCAGCCCACCCAGAGCACCGAGCCAGCCCCGTCCGGCGGCTTCCTCGCCGAGATCAAGGACGCCGTGACCGCCCGGGCAGCCGTGCTGGTCCTGGGTGTGCTGGCCCTCCAGCTCGCCTTCATCACCTCGTACATCGGGGCCTTCCACCATCCGAGGCCCAGCGAGATCCCGATCGCGGTGACCGCTCCCCTCGCGCCGGTCGCCGAGCGCTCGGCCGACCAGCTCGGCACCCTGCCCGGCAAGCCGCTCGACCCCCACGCGGTCAAGGACGAGGCCGCGGCGCGGCGGCAGATCGAGAACCGGGACGTGGACGGCGCGCTGATCATCGACCCGGCCGGCAAGACCGACAGGCTGCTGGTCGCGGGCGGCGCCGGGGCCGCGCTCTCCCAGGCCCTCGAACAGGTCGTCGGCCTCGCCGAGAAGGCCCAGGGCCGCACCGTCCGGGTCACCGACGTGGCCCCGTCCGCCGCCGGCGACGGGCGCGGCCTGAGCTCCTTCTACCTGGTCGTCGGCTGGTGCGTGGGCGGCTACCTGTGTGCCGCGATCCTCGCGATCAGCGCCGGCGCCCGGCCCGCCAACATCCACCGCGCCGTCATCCGGCTCGCCGCCCTGCTGCTGTACTCCATCGCCGCGGGGCTGCTCGGCGCCGTGATCGCGGGCCCGGTCCTGGACGCCCTGCCCGGCTCCATTGCGGCCCTCTGGGGGCTCGGCACCCTGGTCGTCTTCGCGGTCGGGTCGATCACCCTGGCCTTCCAGGGCGTGGCCGGCGTGGTCGGCATCGGCCTGGCGATCCTGCTGGTCGTGGTCTTCGGCAACCCGAGCGCGGGCGGCGCCTACCCGTACCCGCTGCTGCCGCCGTTCTGGAGGGCCATCGGCCCCGCCCTGCCACCGGGCGCCGGTACGTACGCCGCGCGCTCCATCACGTACTTCAAGGGCAACGGCGCGGGCGGCCCCATGCTGGTGCTGGCCGCCTGGGCGGTGGCGGGCTCGGCGGTCACGCTGGCCTGCGCGGTGTTCCGCAGGGGCCGGTCCGGGGCGGCGGTGGGCAGCGGGCTGCCCGACGACTCGCCCTCGGTCCCCCGCTTCGCCGACACCGAAGGGGGCACAGGCGCCGAGGGGGCGGGCGCCCGGTGAACCTGCGCAGCCCTGCGCCGGGGGTCCCCCCGGACGACGGAGTCCGGGGGATGATCCGGCCGCCGCGTGGGGCGGGATGGCCCGTTGGACGAACCCCTCCGGTACTGGCCCCAGCGCCGGGTCAGGGGGCCCGGTGGGTGACCTCGCCCGCCACCACCACCGTCTCCGCGACCGTGCCCGGGATCTCGGACGCCGGGACGGAGAGGATGTCCCGGGACAGGACCACGAAGTCCGCCGCCTTGCCCACGGTGAGGGAACCCCGCTGCTCCTCCAGGAAGTTGGCGTAGGCGGAGCCCATCGTGTAGCCGTACACCGCCGTCCGCACGTCCACCGTCTCGGCCGGCTGCCACGGCTCGCCACCGGCCAGGGGGCGGCGGGTCACCGCCGTGTAGATGCCGATCATCGGGTCCATCTCGGCCACGTTCCAGTCGCTGGAGAACGCCAGGACCGCCCCCGCCTCGTGCAGGCTCCGCATCGGCCAGGCCTTGTGCCACCGGCCTTCGCCCACGTTCTCGGCCCAGTCCTGCCCGGGGCCCGCGATCTCCGGTGCGCAGTGCCTCGGCTGCATGCAGGCCACCACGCCCAGTTCCGCGAAGCGCTCCACGTCCGCCGGGTCCAGGCATTCCACGTGCACCACCTGGTGACGCGCATCGCGCGGGCCGTTCACCGACCGCGCGTGTTCCACCGCGTCCAGGACGGTCCGGATCCCCCGGTCGCCGGTGGCGTGCACGAAGCACTGGAAGCCCCGCGCGTCCAGATCGGCCAGTAGCTGCGCGAATTCCTCGGCCGGGTAGAAGGTCTCGCCCCGGTGCTGCCCGCAGCCCGCGTACGGCTCCAGGAGCGCCGCCGTACGCGGTTCCACCACGTCGTCGATGTACAGCTTGAGCGGGCCCACCCGCAGCCGGTCCCCGGAGTACCGGCGGGCCGCTTCCTCGAAGTCGGCCAGGTCGGCCTCACCGGTGCCGCGCGGGTGGAACAGGGCGGCGACGATCCGCGAGCGCAGCCGGCCCTGCGCCCGGGCCCGTTCGTAGAGTTCGAGGTCGTCGAGGGAGTTCTGCGGCTCCACCACCGTGGTGATGCCGAAGCGGATCGCGTCGTCGAGGCTCTTGGCGAGCCGCCCGTACTGCCGGTCCGGCGAGGCCCACGGCACGCCCAGTTCACGCAGCGCCCGGTGGCCGTCCCGCGAGAGCCCCTTGACGGCGAAGTCCTTGACGAATCCGGTGGGTTCGCCGGTGCGCGGGTCCACCGCCGCCGTGCCGAAGGGCAGGTCCGTACGGTCCCGGGTGACGCCGAGGCGCCGCATGGCCGCCGTGTTCAGCCAGGCCGTGTGCACGTCGTACGAGAGCACGAGCGCCGGGACGTCCCCGGTGACCGGGTCCAGGTCGGCGGCGTCCGGCATCCGCCCGCCCGGGATGGCGGAGTAGTCGAAGGCCTCGGCCTCGATCCACTCGGCGTCCGGGTTGGCCTGCCGCCAGGCCAGGATCCGCTCGTGGATGCCCTCCAGGGTGCGCACCCCGGCGAGCTGTACGCAGGCGTCGTCGGAGCCGAGCCGGACGTGGTTGTGCGCGTCGATGAAGCCGGGCAGAACCAGCTTGCCGCCCGCGTCGATCCGCTCGGTGTCCGGTCCGGCCCAGGCGGCGGCCTCGGCGTCCGGGCCGAGCCAGACGATCGTTCCGTCGTGGACGGCGAGGGCCTCGGCCTCGGGCAGTCGCGGGTCCACGGTGTGGATCCGGGCTCCGGTGAGCAGCAGGTCGGCGGGGAAGGGGCGGCGTGCCATGTGAGGGTGCTCCATTGCGGCGTGGGAGGTGGTCGGTCGGTCAGGCCGCGGGGGCGGCGGCGGGGGCGGCGGGGGCGTACGAGAGGACGCGGCCGCGGGTGAGCGCCCAGTAGGCGAGGCCGGAGACGACGGAGCCGAGCAGGGTGAGGTCGGCGCCGCCGAGCGGGGCCACCAGCGGCCCGGTCCAGAGCTCGGAGTCGCAGGTCAGGGCGGCGAAGGCCATGCCGGCGAGCAGGGCGGCCATCCCGGCCGGGTGGTAGCCGGCGCGGTACCAGTAGGCGCCCGCGCTCCCGGCGTGCAGCGCGTCGGAGTCATAGCGGCAGCGGCGCAGCAGCATGTCGGCGAGGAAGACCCCGCCCCAGGGCGCGAACACGATGATCAGGAGAGAGAGGAAGGAGAGCAGGGAGGTGGTGAAGTCGGTGAGGAAGAGCGCGGCGAGCGAGCCGATCGCGGTGACGCCGGCGCTGATCACGATGGCCCGGGCGCGGCTCCACGGGATGCCGAGGACCTGGAGGTTCAGGCTGGAGGAGTAGAGCGTGATGATCGAGTTGGTGACCGAGCCGCCGAGTACGAGGGCCAGGAACAGCGGCTGGAACCAGCCGGGCAGCAGGCTCTCGGCCCCCGCGACCGCGTCGGTCATGTCGGTCTGGGTGGCGGCGGCGACGCCCGCGACGCCCAGGGCCACGGAGGAGACGAACCCGCCGAGGGCGCCCATCCAGGTGATCGACTTCAGGGAGGTGGTCCGGGGCAGGTAGCGGGTGTAGTCGGCGGGCATCGGCAGGTACGAGAACGGCCCGGCGAGCATGACGACGAAAGCCAGGCTCCAGCCGGACAGCCCGGGGGCGGCGGCGGGGGCGGAGGTGTCGGCGCCGGGCAGGACGAAGACGAGCAGCGCGCCGAAGCCGACGGCGAGGACGTAGGCCATCCAGCGCTCGGCGAACTGCACGGTGGCGTGGCCCCACATGGCGACGGCGAAGGTGAGCGCGAGGGTGATGCCGAGCGCGAGGCCGCGTGCCAGGTGGCCGCTTCCCAGGCCGACCTCGGCGAAGAAGACCTCCAGCGCGAGCGTCCCGACCACGGTGTTGACGATGGTGTAGCCGATGCTCACCACCCAGTTGAGGACGCCGGCCGGGAAGTTGCCGCGGACGCCGAAGGCGGCGCGGGAGATGACCAGGGTGGCGGTGCCGGTGCGGATGCCGCTGAGCCCGGCGGCGCTGACGGCGAAGAACGACAGCCCGCTGATCACGACGACGGCGGTGGCCTGCCGGAAGGAGAGCCCGAAGGCCACGGCCAGGGCGCCGTTGATCACGTAGGTGAAGGTGAGGTTGGAGCCGAACCAGAGCCAGAAGAGGTCCTTGGCGCCGCCGTGGCGTTCCGCGTCGGGGATGGGGTCGATCCCGTGGGTCTCGACCCGGAACACCTCGTCGACGTCGACTGTCTCCTGCTGCCCCATGAGCTGTCCCATGACGGACCCCTGACCTTGAGCGATCTTGAATGACGTTCTAAGTTCTTGAATGGCATTCAAGATGCGGGCTGCACCGGGACCCCGTCAAGACCCTGTCCGCGATGAGCGGGATAAGGTCGGGCCAGGAAGATCCGGAGGGCGGGAGCGGTGGCGGGAGCGGTGGCGGGAGCAGCACGGCGGCGCGACGGGCAGATCGCCCAGGAGCGGATGCTGGAGGAGGCCATGGCGGCCATCGCCGAGAACGGGCTCGCGGCGCTCACCATGTCCGCGCTGGCCGAGCGCCTCGGCACCAGCGGCGGCCACATCCTGTACTACTTCGGCAGCAAGGACCGGCTCCTGCTGGAGGCCCTGCGCTGGAGCGAGGAACTGCTCACCGGCGAGCGCCGGGCCCTGCTCGGCCGCAGGGTGACGGCCGCCCGCAAGCTCGACCAGTTCCTGGAGCTCTACCTCCCCGAGGGGCCGCGCGACCCGCGCTGGACCCTGTGGATCGAGCTGTGGGCCCGTACGGCCTCCAACGAACCTCTGAAGGCGGCCCAGGAGGAGATCGACGAGAGCTGGCAGCGGGACCTGGAGGCGCTGCTGGCCAAGGGCGTGGACCAGGGCCGCTTCGCCCCCATGGACGTCCCCGCCCGGGCCTCGGAACTGCTCGCGCTGCTGGACGGGCTGAGCACCCGGGTGGTGCTGGGCCAGCGCGGCGCGGACCGCGCCCGGGCCCTGGTCCAGGCCCGCTCGGCGGCGGCGCTCCTCGTGCCGCACGCGTAGCGCAGGCGAAAAGGCCCGCCCGGGCCTGGGCTCGCACCCCGGACGGGCCTCTCGCGCTCTTCCTTCCGGAGGGGCCTATCGACCACGTCGGCGGCCAGTTCGAGGCCGTGCCCGGTGTCGGAGGCCTTCAGGACGGCCGGCACCGGGGAGAGGTTCTCGCGGCTCAGCGGCTCAGCGGCTCGCTGTCGCCGACCTCGTGGCACTGGGCGAGGAGGATCGAGGTGTCGGCGGGGCACCGGGTGCAGCTTGGCGCCGGCGCAGTCGGCCGCGTAGGCGGTCGTGCCGGAGACGAACTGCTCCAGGACGTACGCCAGGACGTTGCCCACGCCGGAGACGCCCGGGTGGTTCATGAGGGCGCCGGCGGCTTCCATGGCGGGGGCGGTGACCCACTGCACGCAGTTCTCGGGGGCGCCGGCGGCGAACTCGGCGTCGCGGACCGTGCGCGCGGCCCCGGCCGAGCAGTCTGCGCGGAGGGGTGGAAGGCGAAGATGATCGGGTTGCCGGTGTTGCGGGCGACCGTTTTCCTGATGGCTCAATTCGACACCCAAAAGCGGAATCCACCCTGCCGAGAAGGCCCTTTTCCGGCAGGCCGAAGGACCGTTCACGCCCCTTCACCTCTTCTGGATCACACCTCTGACCTGCATGGACGACGAAGAGCCAAGGGCCCGCATGTGCTTGTGAGTTCGTTCACAAGAATTTCCGACGGAGTGCGCCCTACCGCACTCCTCCCCCAGCGAGCACAATCAGCCTGACGAGTCGCGTCAACCGTGAGGGAGGAAGCGCGTGCGCAGTCAGGTGCGCGTCGCGGACGGACGGAATCTGACGGTGGAGCGCTGGGGCGACCCGGACGGCAAACCGGTATTCCTGCTCCACGGCATGCCCGGCAGCAGGCTGGGCCCGGCCCCCCGGGGCATGGTGCTCTACCAGCGGCGGATGCAGCTCATCGCCTACGACCGTCCCGGCTACGGCGGCTCCGACCGCCACCCCGGCCGCAGCGTGACCGACGTGGCCCAGGAGGTGGCGGCCATCGCCGACTCCCTCGGGCTGGACACCTTCGCCGTGGCGGGCCGCTCCGGCGGCGCCCCCGGCGCCCTGGCCTGCGCGGCCCTGCTCCCGGAGCGCGTCACCCGTACGGCGGCCCTGGTCCCCCTCGCGCCCAGGGACGCCAAGGACCTGGACTGGTTCGCCGGAATGGCCGCATCGAACGTACGGGAATACACCACCGCCTCCGACGACCCCGAGGAGTTGGAGGCCCGGCTGATCCCGCGCGCCGCCGGCATCGCCCGGGACCCCCGCCGGCTGCTGGACGAGCTGCGCCGCGAGCTGACCGACAGCGACCGCATGATCGTCGCGGACTCGGGCCTTCGGGAGATGCTGCTGCGCAACTACCGCGAGGGGGTGCGCGCCTCCGCCTACGGCTGGATCGACGACATCCTCGCCTTCAGCCGCCCCTGGGGCTTCGACCCCGCCGACATCCGCTGCCCCGTGCTGATCTGGCACGGGGAGCTGGACGTGTTCTCCCCCGTGGGCCACTCGCGCTGGCTGGCCCGCCGCATCCCCGGGGCGACCGCGACCATCGACCCGGCCGCCGCGCACTTCGCGGCGCTGCGCGCGCTGCCCGACATACTGACGTGGCTGCTCAGGGAGCTGCCGGCCCCACCTATGGGCGAACAGCAGCCCGCTTAGGAGGCGTTCGGACCCAGGACGGAACAAGAAAAGGATCTTGCGCTGCGGCAAACGGCGCAATGCGACATGGCGAGAAATCCGTCACGCTTTCCATAGAACGCTTGACCATGCGTCATGTCTCGGTTGCCAATGGAGTGTGGCCGAGTAAAGTCCACGCTTGACACCAGCATGTCGCTGGTGTCAATCCCCATGCCCATTCCACATGGCTTCCCCGAGGACGGTGTCGTGAACACTTCCGCAACCCCCCCGACCAGCACGGTCAAGGACCGCCGCGTCCCGCTCGCCCAGATCGACGTCCGCAGCGCGTCCGCGGCCTCGACTCTCGGCCGCGTGCTGCCGACGGAATCCGCCCGTCGCGTTCAGGCACCGATCTTCAACTCTGCGCTCTGACGCAGAAGTACGCGCTCTAGACTGGTGGAATGACCGGCCTGATCGCTTTTCGCGAGATCGTCCTGAAAGTTCACAGCAGATGCGATCTTGCTTGTGATCATTGCTATGTCTACGAACACGCAGATCAGAGCTGGCGAGCCCGGCCGAAGGTGATCTCCCCCGAGGTGATTTCCCGGACCGCGTCGCGGCTGGCCGAACATGCCCGTGACCATGAAATCCCCTCCGTCACGGTGATTCTCCACGGAGGGGAACCCCTGTTGGCGGGCACCGCCCGGCTCCGGCTCGTGTGCGAGGCCCTCACCCGGGAATTCTCCGGGACCGCCGCCCTCGACCTGCGGATCCACACCAACGGGCTCCAGCTCAGCCCCCGGTACCTCGACCTCTTCGACGAGTTCGACGTCCGGGTGGGCATCTCCCTCGACGGGGACCGCGCCGCCAACGACCGGCACCGCCGCTTCGCGGACGGGCGCACCAGCCACCCCCTGGTCCTGGCCGCCGTCGGCCTGCTGCGCTCCGAGCCGTACCGCCACCTCTACCAGGGTCTGCTCTGCACCGTGGACGTGGCCAACGACCCGATCGCCGTCCTGGACGCACTCGTCGAACTCGACCCCCCGCGGGTGGACTTCCTGCTCCCGCACGCCACCTGGCAGACCCCTCCGGTCCGCCCCGACGGCGCCCCCGACGCCTACGCGCGCTGGCTGCTGCGGGTCTTCGACCACTGGGAGCGCCGCGAGCGCCCGGTCCCCGTACGGCTCTTCGAGTCCCTGCTCTCCACGCTGAGCGGCGGCCCCAGCCTCACCGAGTCCCTCGGTCTTGCGCCCACCGATCTCGTCGTCGTCGAGACCGACGGGACGCTGGAGCAGGTGGACTCCCTCAAGAGCGCCTTCGAGGGGGCCGCGGCCACCGGATTCAACGTCTTCGACCACACCTTTGACGAGGTCGCGGCCCACCCCGGGATGCGCGCCCGGCAGCTGGGCCTGGCGGGCGTCAGCGACGAGTGCCGCCGCTGCCCCGTCGTACGTTCGTGCGGGGGCGGGCTCTACACGCACCGCTACAAGGCCGACGGCGCCGCGGGAGCGGGCTTCGACAACCCGTCCGTCTACTGCACCGACCTGCGTGAACTCGTCGACGGCGTCGAGGGGCGTACGTCGGCCCGCGCGAGCGCGCCCGAGCTGACCGACCCCGCCGCGCTCGCCCGCTCCCAGGAGGAGCTGACCCGGGTCCTGCTCGCCCGGCTGAACGCCGACCGGACGGGTGATCCCGACTGGGCGCGGGCCTGGGAGCTGCTCGCGGCGGTGGAGGAGGCCGGCGAGACGGGCGCGGACGCGCTGGACGCCGTACTGGACCACCCGTTCACCCGTACCTGGGTGCTGGCGGCCCTGGACCGGCCGGGCGAGGGCCCGCGCGACGCCGGGGAGACGGCCCGCCGGCTCACGGCGCTGGCCGCGGCCGCCGTACTGCGCGGCGGGCTGGACCTGCCGGCCGAGGTGGCCTACCGGGACGGCGAGGTCTACCTGCCGACGCTCGGGCTGCTGCGCCTGGGCGAGCCCGGTACGGAGGGGCGGGCCGCGGTGCACGCCACCGACGAGGGCTACGCGGTACGGGACGGCCGCGCCGAGCACCGCTTCGGCCCGGCGGCGGGGGACGCGCGCTGGCTGCCCGTACGGACCTGGTCGCCCGGGCCGGACGCGGCGCCGGTGGCGCTGGAGGACCTCGACCCGTACCGCAACTGCTTCGCCCGCCCGCCGAGGCTGCGCCTGGGCACCGGGGAGGCCGAGGAGTGGCGGCTGCGGCTGTCCGGGGCCTGGACGCTGCTGCACTCCACGGTGCCCGGGTTCGCCCGGGCGGCGGCCGCCGGGCTGACCACGCTGACCCCGCTCGCGGGCGGGCCGCGGGCCGGCGGCTGGGGCGAGGCCGGGCGGCACGGGCCGGGCGCGCTCGGGGTGCCGTACGCGGCGGGGGTGCGGGAGACCGCGCTCGCGCTGCTGACCGGGCGCAGGCGGGCGCGGCTGCGAGCGCTGACCGAGGTGGCCGACCTGTACGCGCTGGACGGGGAGTGGCAGCACCCCTCGCCGTGGCGGGAGCGCCCGGTCCCGGTGTCCCGGCTGCTGGCCGACGTACACGAGCGGGTGGCGGTGGAGGCGTACCGGCGGGCGACGGCGTCACCGGAGCCGGGGGGCGCGGACCGCATCCACCGGGCCCTGGACCGGCTGTCGGAGGCGGCCGAACTGACGAGCACCGGCAAGCGGCTGGTGGCGGAGCTGCGCTGGGAGCTGAAGGCGGTCGACGCGTGAGCGGACCGGGAGCCGGAGGTCCCCCGGCCGCCTCCGCACCCGCGCAGCCCGCACCGGCGCAGCCCGCACCCGCGCAGTCCCCACCGGCCCGGCCCGCACCGGGGCCCGTCCAGCCCGGGGTCCTCTCCCTCGCCGCCCAGTTGCGCCTGCTCGGCGTGCGCCCGGGCATGCGCGTGCTCGCCCATGCCTCCCTCGGCGACACCGGGCTGCGCGCCGAGGCGCTGCGGGACGCGCTGCTCGGCCTCGTCGGGCCGCGCGGGACCCTGATGGTCCCGGCGTTCACCCCGGCGAACTCGCGTACGTCCACCGCCCATCTGAAGCGGATCGCGGGTCTCGACGAGGCACAGGTGGCGGCCTTCCGCGACCGGATGCCCGCCTTCGACCGGGAGCGCACCCCGAGCGAGGACATGGGCGCGCTGGCCGAGGCCGTGCGTACCGCTCCGGGCGCGGCGCGCAGCGCGCACCCGCAGACGTCCTTCGCCGCGCTCGGCAAGGACGCGGACGCGTTGTGCGCAGGTCATCGCCTCAACAGCCATCTGGGCGAGGAGACACCCCTGGGAAAGATGTGCCGGGGGGGCGGCCAGGTGCTCATGATCAATGTGGGTTTTTCGGTCTGCACCGCTTTCCATCTCGCGGAGTATCGAATTCCGAAGCCCCCCTTGCGCATGTACGAGTGTGTGGTGAAGGTGAACCTTCCGGGAGGGCAGCCCGGGCAGTCGCAGGCGGAAAGGTGGACCGCGTACGAGGACGTCGCGCTGGATGACAGCGATTTCGCCGAGATCGGCATGTCGTTCCCGGAATCCCGGGTGCGCAGGGGGCGGGTGGGAGGGGTATCGACCATGCTCTTCTCGGTCCCGGATGCCGTCGATCACGCGCTTGAGTGGATGACCGAAAACAGACGCTGATTGACTGAACGATGAGGGGATGTGGCGAAGCAGCTCCGGAATGATGTTTCTTCGCTCGCATCTTCGGGACGGGGGGCATGTGCCCGCATCAGTGCAGCCGTACTTTTTTCTCAGTTATGCGCATACACCGAGATTCGGGGCCGGGGGGCCCGATCCCGACATGTGGGTGGAGCGCCTGTTCCGTGATCTCTGCAGCCATGTCATGGCGCTGACGGATCTGCCCGCCGGATCGGATGCCGGGTTCATGGACCGGGAGATACGCAGCGGCGAGGGCTGGTCGGAACGGCTCGGGGCGGCGCTCGCCACCTGCCGCGTCTTCGTCCCCCTGTTCTCGCCGCGGTACTTCGCCAGTGAGATGTGCGGGAAGGAGTGGTACGCCTTCGCGCAGCGCGCCATCCAGCACGGCGCCGTCAGCAACCGGCCGGCCGAAGCCATCGTGCCCGCCCTGTGGGTGCCGGTACCACCGTCCCAACTTCCCGGCCCCGCCGAGCGGTTGCAGTTCAACCACAACACATTCGGCGAGCGCTACGTCACCGACGGGCTGTACGGCCTGATCAAACTGCGCGGCTACGCGGAACAGTACGAACGCGCCGTGTACGAACTCGCCAAACGGATCGTCCGGGTCGCCGAGACCGTCCGGCTCGACCCCGTCCGCCCGGTGGACTACCGGGTGGTGCCGAGCGCCTTCGGCACCCCGAGCAGCGCCGCCCGCACCCTGCACGTCACCGTGGCGGCCGCCTCCCGGCACGATCTGCCGGAGGGACGCAGCCCCGAGTACTACGGGGACAGCGCGCTGGAGTGGAATCCGTACCATCCGGTGGCCCAGCGGCCCATCGCCTACGTGGCGGAGGACCTGGTCCGCAACCTCAACTACCAGACCACCATGGGCTCCTTCGACGACGAGGCCGGTCACTTCGACAGCAAGCAGCCGCCGACCCGGCCGGAGATCCTGATCGTCGACCGGTGGGCGGTGGAGGACGAGCAGCGCCGCCAGCGGCTGGCCGCCTTCGACCAGGCCCCCCGCCCATGGATCAACGTGGTCGTGCCGTGGAACCGCTACGACCACCAGAGCCGGGCGAAGGAGAGCGAGTTGGCCGACCGGCTGGAGGAAACCATGCCCGTCAAGATGAGCCAGGGCCGGGCCGCCTGCCGGGCCGCCGCCAACGGCGTGGCCAACATGGAGACGCTCGGGCAGATCCTGCCGCAGGTGGTCGAGGCGGCCGCCCAGCAGTTCCTCAGACACGCCCAGGTGTATCCGCCGGCCGGCACCGCCACCGAACGACGGCGACTGCTCGGCCCGATGGGAATGAACGAGCCGCCCGACCGGCCGGCCGCTCCCTTCCCGCCCGGCGCATCCAACGATGGACACAGTGAGAGCAACGACAACGACCGGGGGGACGCGGATGACAGCGAGTCGTGACAGCCGGGAAAGCCGTGACGGACGCATCGTCACCTTCTACTCGTACAAGGGCGGCACGGGCCGCACCATGGCGCTGGCCAACACCGCCTGGATCCTCGCCGCCAACGGCAAGCGGGTCCTCGCCCTGGACTGGGACCTGGAGGCCCCCGGCCTGCACCGCTTCTTCCACCCGTTCCTGGACCCCTCCACGCTCGGGGCCACGACCGGGGTCATCGACCTGATCAGCGAGTACGCCTGGGCGGCGACCAGTCCGGTGCAGCGCGCCGACGACTGGCACAAGGACTACGCGCGGATACAGCCGCACGCCGTCTCGCTCACCCCCGAGACCCTCGGCTGGGAGTTCCCCGACGGCGGCACCCTCGACTTCGTCTCGGCGGGCAAGCAGAACCGCGAGTACTCGGCGACCGTGTCCACCTTCGACTGGGACAACTTCTACGACCGGCTCGGCGGCGGGCTCTTCTTCGACGCCTTACGGGCGGACATGAAGGAGAACTACGACTACGTCCTGATCGACAGCCGCACGGGCCTCTCCGACATCGCGGACATCTGCACCGTCCACCTCCCGGACGTCCTGGTCGACTGTTTCACCCTCTCCGACCAGTCCATCGACGGCGCCGCCTCCGTCGCCCGGCAGATCGACGAGCGCTTCAACGACCGCGGCATCAAGATCTACCCGGTCCCGATGCGCATCGACGAGGGCGAGAAGGAGAAGGCCGACGCGGGCCGCGCCCTGGCCCGCATCAAGTTCGACCGCTTCCCCAACGGCCTCGTCGGGGACGACCTCACCTCCTACTGGGGCGCGGTGGAGATCCCGTACCGCCCCTACTACGCCTACGAGGAGACCCTGGCCACCTTCGGCGACGAGGCCGGGCTCACCAACTCCCTGCTCTCCGCCTTCGAACGGCTCACGGCCGTGGTCACCGAGGGCGACGTCACCTCCATGCCCGCGATCGGCGAGGAGGTCCGCCTGCGGATCCGGGACGCCTTCACCCGGCGCCGCCCCGCGCTGCCCGCCGACCTGTTCCTCTCCTACGTCGCCGAGAACCGGATGTGGGCCGACTGGATCGAGTCGGTGCTCACCCGGGCCGGCTTCCGGGTCGTCCCCAAGGACGTCTCCGCCGAGCGGGCGCCCGGCGGGACGGCCGGCGACACGCTCGGCGGCGCCGGCATCAGCATCGACACCGCCGCCCGGACCGTGGTGCTGCTCTCCAGCGCCTACCTCAAGTCCGCCCGGGCCGTGGACGTGTGGGAGCGCGCGGCCGCCGAGGACCCGACCGGCGGGCGGCGCCAGCTGGTGCCGCTGCGGGTGGGTGACGTACGCCTGTCCACGCCCTACATCGACCGCAACCCGGTGGACCTGTTCCGGCTCGACGAGGTGCACGCCACCACCGCCCTGCTGCGCGCGGTGGAGCGGCCCATGGCGCTCCCGGACAGTGTCGCCAGCAGCTCGCAGCCCGGCCCCCGGTTCCCCGGGACGGTCCCGAAGATCTGGAACGCGCCGCCGCGCAATCCCGGGTTCACCGGGCGCTCCATCGTGCTGGAGCGGATGCGCGACCAGCTCGGCGGGGGCATGGCCGTGGTCCTGCCGCAGCCGCAGACCCTGTACGGGCTCGGCGGCGTGGGCAAGACCCAGGTGGCGCTGGAGTACGTGCACCGGTTCATGGCCGACTACGACCTGGTGTGGTGGATCTCCTCGGAGCAGACCGACGACGTGGTGGCCGCCCTCGCGGAACTGGCCGTACGCCTCGGCGCGCAGACCGGCGAGGACATGTCGGCCGCCTCCCAGGAGGCGATCGACCTGCTGCGGCGCGGGGTGCCCTCCTCGCGCTGGCTGCTGGTCTTCGACAACGCCGACGATCCCGAGACGCTCAAGCGGTTCTTCCCGCCGGGCGGCCCGGGCCACGTGCTCGTGACCTCCCGCAACCAGTCCTGGTCCCAGTACGGGGACGCGCTGCCGGTCGACGTGTTCCTGCGCGAGGAGTCCATCGAGCACCTCCAGCGCCGGGCCCCCGGGCTCAGCAAGGACGACGCCGAGCAGGTGGCCGTGGCGGTGGGCGACCTGCCCCTCGCGGTCGAGCAGGCCGGTGCCTGGATCGCGGAGACCGCGACGCCGGTCTCCGCGTACATCGAGCAACTGGCCCAGCAGGCCGCCCGGGTGCTGGCGCTGAACCAGCCGCCCGGATACCCGGAGCCGGTGGCCGCCACCTGGAACGTGTCCATAGAGCGGCTCCAGTCCCGCTCGCCCGCCGCCGTACGGCTGCTGCAGCTGTGCGCCTTCTTCGCACCCGAGCCGATCTCCGCGAACCTCCTCTACAGCAAGGAGATGATCGACGCGCTCAAGCCGTACGACTCCTCGCTCCAGGAGAAGCTGGTGCTCGGCCGCGTGATCCGGGAGATCGGCCGGTTCGCGCTGGCCAAGGTCGACCAGGTCAGCAACAGCATCCAGGTGCACCGCCTCGTACAGGCGGTGATCCGGGCGCAACTGTCCGAGGAGGAGCAGCGCGAGGCCCGGCACGCGGTGCACCGGATCCTCGCGGGCGCCCGGCCGGACGACGACGAGCCGATAGACAACCCGGAGACCTGGCCGCGGTTCAACACCATCTGGCCGCACCTGACGCCTTCCGAGGCACGGTTCTGCAAGGAGCCGGAGACCCGCCGGCTCCTGATCGACCGCGTCCGGTACCTGTGGAAGCGCGGTGACTTCAAGGCCGCCTACCAACTGGGCGAGGAGCTGCGCGAGACCTGGCGGGAGACCCTGGGCGGCGACGACCTCCAGTACCTCTACCTGCGTTTCCACCTCTCCAACATCCTGCGCTCGCAAGGCCGGTTCGTGGAGGCGATGGAGCTGGACGAGGGCACGCTGGAGCGGCAGCGGGACGCGCTGGGCCCCTCGCACCCGCACACGTACATGACCACCAGCGGCCTGGCGATGGACCTGGGCGCGCTCGGCCGGTACGGCGAGGCGATGGAGCTGGCCACGGCCGCGCACGAGGGCTTCGGGCAGATCTTCCACGAGGCGCACCCGCGCACCCTGGCCGCCGCGAACAACCTGGCGCTGAACCTGCGCATGGTCGGGCAGTACGCGCGGGCCAGGGAGATCGACCAGGAGGTCTTCGACCGGCGCACCGAGGTACTGGGCACGGACCATCCGTACACCCTGTCCTCGGCGCAGAACCTGGCGCGCGACCTGCGCGAGGTCGGGCGGTACGACGACTCGGTGCAACTGCTGAGCCGGACGTACGAGATCTACAAGCGGACCCTGGGCCGGGCCTTCCCGGGCACCCTGTCGGCGGCCAAGAACCTCGCGGTGTCGCTGCGCCGGGCGGGCGACACGGAGGACGCGCTGCGGCTGACGACGGCGACCCGCAACCGCTACCGGGCGAAGTACACCTCGGTCAACCCGGACGTGCTGGCCTGCGAACTGAACCTGGCGGCGGACCTGTTCGCGACCGGGGACCCGGGCGCGGCGCGGGACCTGGCGCAGGAGGTGGTGGACGAGTACATGAAGGTGCCGGGCGAGCGGCACCCGTACACCCTGGCCGCGGTCAACAACCTCGCGGTCTTCCACTGGGGCACGGGGGCGGCGGAGACGGCGGAGCCGATGCTGCGCCAGACCATCCGCTACATGCGCGAGGTGCTGGGCGACAACCACCCGCACACCGTCTTCGCGCACCTCAACCTGGCCAACGCCCGGGCGGACCTGGGTGATCCGGAAGGCGCCCTGGAGCTGGAGCGCCTCGCCGTGATGCGGCTGCGCGAGGCGCTGGGGGCGCACCACCCGGAGACCCTGGCGAGCGCCTCCAACATGGCGATCAGCCTGGACTCGATGGGCCGCAAGGAGGAGGCGACCCGGGTACGGGCCGAGGCCGTCGCCGAACTGTCGCGGCTGCTCGGCGAGGACCACGGCCTGACCCGCTACGCGCGCGACGAGCGACGGGTCCACCGCGACCTGGAGCCCCTCGCCGTGTGATCCCACCGGCGGGCGCCGGGGGCCGCACCGGGCCCCCGGCCGCCCGCCACCATGACGGCAGACTGCCCGACAGCAGACTGGGGGCGCTGTGACCGACAGCATGACCTTTCGAAACGAGGACCTGCCCGTCCTCTTCCACCACACCGACCGGGCGGCGATCTCCCGGCAGCGGGAGTCCACCCAGGCCACGCGCGCCCAGCTGATGCTGCTCGTCGCGGCCGCGGCGGCCGCCGCCCTGCCCTCGGGGCCCAAGCTGGGGTCCGTGTACCTGTTCGGGCTGCTGAGCGTGCTCGCGTACGCCGGGGTGCTGGCCGTGGGCATACGGGCGACCCGGCGCCGGGCTCGCCCGCAGTGGCAGCTCAACCGCAGCGCGGCGGAGTTCATCAAGTCCCTGGCCTGGCGGTACGCCGTGCACGGGGCGCCGTTCGGCAGTGAGGTGGCCGGACCGGAGGGGGCGTACCACACCCGGCTGGAGGCGGGTCTGGACGAGCTGAAGAAGATGGGCTGGGAGGATCCGCGCGGCTCCGGGACGGTGCCGGAGGGCGGGGAGATCACCGGGGCGATGCACCGGCTGCGCGGGCTGAACTACCAGGTGCGGCGCGAGACGTACGTCCGGGACCGGCTGATCGAGCAGCGCAACTGGTACCAGCGCAAGACGGAGGTGTCGCGGCGGGCGACCGCCCTGTGGTCGTGGACGATCGTGCTCCTCACCTGTCTGGCCCTGCTGTTCGCGCTGATCGGGGCCGTCGGGTCGGGGCCGGCGCCGAAGCTGACGGGACTGCTGAGCGCGGCCGCGGCGGCCGGGATCGCGTGGAACGAGGTGCGGCGCCACCATCCGCTGATCGAGGCGCACACCCTGATCGAGCAGGATCTGGCGGCGATGATGGTCGTGATGCAGACGACCATCACCGAGTCGCAATGGCCCTCGTCGGTGTACGAGACCGAGCGGTACGTGTCTCCGCAGCACACGGACTGGCTGGCCAGACACAGCAGTTGAGGCCACCCGCAGCCGGTTGGGGCGGGGGCGCGGCTCAGTCCCGGGTCACGCCCTCGCGCCAGATCACGTCGACGGGTTTGCCGAGCCGGCGGGCGTAGGCGACGATCTCGCCGGTTCCGCCGTGCCCGCGGGCGGGCTGTCCGTCCCAGACGGCGACGAGCCGGTCACAGGAGTCGGCGATGTAGGTGCCGGCGGCGTAGTAGGCCTCGTCGGTGGAGCGCTCGAAGGCCATCCGGACCTCCTGGGTGGCCCGGCGCTTGAGCCCCAGGTAGCCGGCGAGCGCCCCGGCGTCCTCGAAGGTGTCCTCGTAGTCCCCGCTGGGGATCACCACGGTGAGGTCCGCGCCGCATTCCAGGGCGATGGCGGCGAACAACTGGTCCGCTCCCTCCGCGAGGCTGGAGAACGCCTCCAACGGCCCTTCGTGGCCCCCCAGTACGGCCCGCAGGCCCTCTTCCACATGACCGAGCGCCTCGTCGGGAATCGAGCGGTGTCCGGTCACGCCGATACGTTTCATGCGAAAACCTGCTCCCCCCGCGGACACCGACGCCCTGGACATCCTCCCAGAAGGAGGGAGGACGTCCAGGGGTGCAGCGGGGGCGCAGCGCCCGGGACGGGTCTAGTACACGCTGACCCCGTACGCGTTGAGCGCTTCGACGACGGGCTGGAAGAAGGTGGTCCCGCCCGAGGAGCAGTTGCCGCTGCCCCCGGAGGTGAGGCCGACCGCGCGGGTGCCGGAGTAGAGCGGGCCGCCGCTGTCGCCGGGCTCGGCGCAGACGTTGGTCCGGATCATGCCGTAGACGACGTCGCCGCCGCCGTAGTTGACCGTGGCGTTGAGGCCGGTCACGGAGCCGCCGTGGATGCCGGTGGTGGAGCCGCGGCGGGTCACGGACATGCCGTTGGTGGCGTTGACGGCGCTGGTGATGTCCTGGCTGCCGACGGTGCCCGGGGGCACGGGCGAGTTGCTGGCGTACTTGATCAGGCCGTAGTCGTTGGTGGGGAAGCTGGATCCGACGGTGGTGCCGATGGTGCTGGTGTGGGAGGAGTTGGTCCACCAGGTGCCCGCACCGTCGGTGCAGTGGCCGGCGGTGAGGATGTAGTAGGTGCTTCCGCTGCGTACGTTGAAGCCGAGCGAACAGCGCCAGCTCGACGCGTAGATGGCGTCGCCGCCGGAGAGCAGTTTGGTGAGCTTGCCCGGGGTGCGCTCGATGCGCAGGGCCCCGGCGTCCGCCCCGGCCTCGCGGCGGATTCTCGCGATGTCGGCGGCGGAGACGGTGGAGTCGGCGGTGACCACCAGGGTTCCGGTGGCCGGGTCGGTGTGCCAGGCGGTGCCCGCGACGTCGGCGCGCAGGACCGACGCCCCGGCCGAGGCGAGGCGGTCGGCGCTGAAGCCCGTTTGCTTGAGGTCGCGGCCCGCGTCGGCCTGCGCCGCAGTGGGGATGGCCAGGGCGGCCACGGCGGCCATGCCGGTGGCCACCGCGAAGAGCCTGGTACGGATGATGCGGTTGATCCTCACGTCTCGTCCTCCCGGAGGGGATCGGGGGCCCGGCGGTCGTGGGGGTGCCGTGACCCGTGGGGGGCGGCCGGGGCACGGCGGGCGCATGGCCGTTCGTCGTGCCCCTGACAAGCCCCGAGAGGTGCTGTCGGGAGTGTCCTGGCGTCAGATACCGGTCGCAAGGGCGGCTTTCAGCCGCCGCTCGCCCGCGGTGACTTCGAACGGCAGGGTGTTCCCCGGCGGCGGGAACGGGCAGATGAAGTGATCCGCGAAGGCGCAGGGCGGCAGCTGGACCCGGTTGAGGTCCACGACGACCGGGGCTCCCCCGGCCTGCGTCCCGCGGGACCCCCAGGCCGGCACACCGGGCCTGAGGAAGCGGAAGCGGTAGCTGGAGCGGCCGCCCGTGGCGTCGCCGATGACCGCCCAGAGGCTGCCGTCGTCCTCGTCCACGGCCACCTGGAGCCGGTGCGTCGCCCCGTCGAAATCGAAGCTCAGCTCGCCGCCGAGACCGAGGCCGCGGGCCCGCCCGTCGGCGTTCTCCACCTGGACGGTCCGGTCCTGTGCGTACGGCTGGAAGTGCCCCGGCAGGACGAAGGCCGGATCGTACGGGGTCGCCTCGATGCCCGCGAAGGCGGCGCGGGCCTCGGAGGCGGGGTCGAAGACGCGCACCGCCCACTCCCCCTCCCGCCGGATCACGACGAGCCGTACGTCCCCGGCCGCGATCCGGGAGTGCGAGGGACGGCTCTCGTCCGCGGCGAGTACGGCGTCACCGGTGAAGGGCTCGCCGTCCAGGCTGATGCCGTCCTCGGCGACCGCGGTCAGGGTCACTCCCGCCCCGGTGGTGCGCCAGCGCCCCGGAACGGCCGGAATTCGACCTTCCGGGTAGTCGGCGAGCCAGTGGGTGCCGATCAGCGCGAGGGGCCCGTAAGGGGCGGACACGGCGGCCACCCGGTGTTCGTGCCACTGTTTCCACGCCAAGTCGGGATCAGGGTCGATGTCATGTGCGTCAGCGCTCATGCCGCTCAACCCTTCCCACGCGGGCCCGGACGGGAACCTCCCGGTACGCCGTCCGGGCCTGCGGCCTTCTGACCGGTGATCAGCAGTCGCAAGGACAGCAGCAGTCGCACCCGTCACAGCCGCAGTCGCAGTTCCCGCAGCCGGGGTCGCCGCAGTCGCAGGCGTCGCACCACGGATCGCGCTTCTCGCGGGACCACGGACCCTCGTGGTCGGTACAACACAGCTGGCAGGTGCAGAACAGCCCGAGGGCCACCGCGCAGCCCGCGAGCAGCCCGCGGCGCGGCTTCTGCGGAGGTATCCCGCCACCGCCACCGCCACCGCCCGGCCCCATGGGCGGTGGCGGCATCCCGGGACCGCCGGGGGCGTACGGGTTGCCGGAGCCGTACGGATCGGCGCTCCCGTACGGATCGGTGTTGCCGTACGCAGGGCCCGCGCCCGGGGCGCCGTACCCCTGCGGCGGCGGCCCGAAGCCCCCCGCCGAGGCGGAGCCGTCGTGGCGGTGCGCGCAGCCGCTCGTCCCGAAGGCCCGGTCCACGGAGGTGCGCAGCTCGTGCACCAGCAGCCGGTGGGCGAGCCCGGCGTCCGCGAACTCCACCTCGCGCAGCGCGAGCCGGATCCCCTCCAGGGCGTCGTCGCAGAGCCGCCGGGCCTCGGTGAGCGGGGTACCGGTGGCGGTCAGCGGGTTCCAGGCCCCGGCCGCGCGGTCCGCGGCCTGGTCCTCGACCGCGTCGAGCAGGTGCGCGAGGCGCCCGAAGTACCGGCCCGCCTCGGCGAGCGCGGGGGCGTTGCCCGGCCGTCCGGCGAGGGTCGCGGTATGCGCGAAGGCGGCGGCCGTCGCGGTCTCGGTGGGCTCGGTCACCACGAGCACCGGGGTGCCCGGGCCGGCCAGGATCTCGATGCCCGGCTGCCGGTCCACGGCGTCGACGAGCACGGCCGTGTCGAAGCCGAGCGAGGCCCCGGTGCGGGCGCCCGCGCGGTCCCAGCCCCGGGCCACTCGGCGGGCGGCGGCGGCGATCGGGGCGCGGGCCAACAGCCCGTCCCGGTCGGCCACGTGGTCGCGTACCTTCGCGGAGGCCAGCACGAGCGAGACGGCGGCCGCGAGCCGCGCCCCCTCGCCGTTCGCCACCGCGGCGGTGCGCATGCCGCGCAGGGGGCAGGGGCCCGCGGTGCGCCGGGCGCCGGGGGCGGGACCGGACTGAGCCTCCGTCAGAACGGAGACGAGCAAACCGTCGTAGTTCGTGACGATCCGGGCGAACTGCCCGTGGTCGCCTCTAAGTGCCAGGCACAGCCCGCACAGATGGGCCATCCACTCCGACTTGAACCGCTCCCCCAGCCGGTGCGTGCAAGGTCTGACGATGCCGAACAATCCACTTCCCCCGTGTGTCATACGCGTACCTGACGGGCATCGTATCGAGCCGCGTCCTTCACCCGTACGTCCCCGTCGGTCACCCGCACGGCGGCAGTGGTCGTATTTTCACTCAGTCAGCAGTGGTACCCACCAGGATCCTTGACGGTGCAACGGATGTTCTGCACCAGTACCGTCACGAAACCCCTGCGCGGTGACTATCCACTTGGCGCGTTGTCAGCATCATGGACGACCATAGGGGCAGCGGAGAGAAGACAACTGACCGCGGTGAGAGGAGGCGTCCATGGGTTCGGTGCGCAAGGCGAGTGCCTGGCTGGGTCTCGTGGAAGACAGCGACGACGAGCGTTACTACGACGACGACTACGCGGAGGCCGGCCAGGGTGGCTCGGTGTCCGGCCCGGGCGACCAGTGGGTCACCGACCCCCGGGTCAAGGTGGCGTCGGAGTCGGCCGTCGAGCAGGGCCGTCGGATCGCGACGGTCACCCCGGACGGCTTCCGTGACGCGCGGGGCATCGGCGAGCTGTTCCGCGAGGGCGTCCCGGTGATCGTGAACCTGTCGTCCATGGACCCGGGCGACGCGAAGCGCGTGGTCGACTTCGCGGCCGGACTGACCTTCGGGCTGCGCGGTTCGATCGAGCGGGTGGCGACCAGGGTCTTCCTGCTGACCCCGGCCGACACCCAGATCGTGAGCGGCGAGCACGGCGGCCGCTCCCGCGACTTCTTCAACCAGAGCTGAGCAGGGCTCTCACCGGCTCCCTCCGGTCCTCCCGGGCCTAACGGAAGGCGTCGAGCCCGGTGAGCGCCTTGCCCAGCACCAACTGGTGCATCTCGACGGTGCCCTCGTAGGTGAGGACCGACTCGAGGTTGGTGGCGTGCCGCATGACGGGGTATTCCAGGGAGATCCCGTTGGCGCCGAGGATGGTCCGCGCGGTGCGGCAGATGTCGATGGCCTCGCGGACGTTGTTGAGCTTGCCGAAACTGATCTGCTCCGGCCGCAAGGTGCCCGCGTCCATCCGACGGCCCAGGTGGTGGGCGAGCAGGATGCCCTTGTGGAGCTCCAGCGCCATGTCGGCGAGCTTGGCCTGGGTGAGCTGGAAGCCGCCGATGGGCCTGCCGAACTGCTCGCGCGTCTTCGCGTAGCCGAGCGCGGCCTCGAAGCTGGCGCGCGCCGCGCCCATGGAACCCCAGATGATCCCGTACCGCGCGTGGCTGAGGCAGCCGAGCGGTCCCTTGAGCCCGGTGACGCCCGGGAGCACGGCGTCGGCCGGCAGCCGTACGTCGTCCAGCACGAGCTCGCTGGTGACGCTGGCCCGCAGCGACCACTTGTGCTTGATCTCCGGAGCAGAGAAGCCGGCGGTGTCGGTCGGGACGGCGAAGCCGCGGATCCCCTCGTCGGTCTGCGCCCACACGACGGCGACGGAGGCCACCGACCCGTTGGTGATCCACATCTTGCGCCCGTTCAGCACCCAGTCGGTGCCGTCGCGCTTGGCGTGGGTCCGCATCGCGGCGGGGTCCGATCCGACGTCGGGCTCGGTGAGCCCGAAGCAGCCGATCAGCTCGCCGGCCGCCATGCCGGGCAGCCAGCGCTCCTTCTGCTCCTCGGAGCCGTACTTCCAGATCGCGTACATCGCGAGCGATCCCTGGACCGAGACGAGGGAGCGGATCCCCGAGTCGGCGGCCTCCAGCTCCAGGCAGGCCAGGCCGTACTGCACGGCGCTGGCGCCGGCGCAGCCGTACCCGGTGAGGGACATCCCGAGCGCCCCGAGCGCCCCGAGCTCCCGGGCCAGTTCCCGGATCCCGGGCAGCTCGCCGCTCTCGTACCACTCGGCGATGTGCGGCAGCACCCGGTCGGCGGCCCAGCCGCGGACGGTGTCGCGGACGGCGAGGTCCTCGGGGCTGAGGAGCTCGTCGAGCCCGAGCGGATCGGTGGGAACGAAGGACACGGGGGCCTCCCGGCGGGCCTAGTCGAAACCTAGCGCTGCAAGTTTGGCCCCACCCCTGGCCCTGGTCCACCCCGGCCTGCCCTTCGCCGAGGCGGACGGGTCAGCCGACGGCCGGGGCGCGCTCGGACGTGGCCTGCGCCGGAAGGCGGACCGGGTCGGCCACGGACGGCTCGCCGCACTCCATGACACGCGGAAGCTTCAGCGCCATCACCGCCCCGGCGAGCAGCAGCCCCGCACTCACCACCAACGTCACGTGCAGCCCTTGCACGAACGAGTGCCGCGCCGCCGCGTACAGCGACTCCCCTGCCGGCCCGCCGAGCCGCGCGGCGATCTGGTAGGCCTCGCCCAGGGAGTTCGCCGCCCGCGCCGACTCCGCCGCCGAGACCCCCGGCACCCGCGCCAGCCCCGGCGCGTAGGCCGCGTTCATCACGCTGCCGAGCAGCGCGATGCCCATGCCCGCGCCCAGCTGGTACGAGGTCTCGCCTATCGAGGCCGCGCCCCCGGCCGCATCCGCCGGAGCCTCGCTCAGCATCGACTCGTACGCCCCGAACAGGGTGGTCTGCAGCCCGAAGCCGAGCAGGATGAAGCCCACCGTCAGCAGCACGGGCCGGTCCTGCTGCCCCATGAAGGTCAGCAGCAGCACGGCTGCGGCGGTCAGCAGGAAGCCCAGCGACACCATCGTCCGCGGCCCGATCCGCGTCAGCGTGTACGACCCGGTGGCCCCCGCGGCCATGGCGGCGAAGGTGAGCGGCAGCAGCCGCAGTCCGGTCTCCAGCGGGCTGAGGTGCAGCACCAGCTGGAGGTACTGGACGGCGATCAGCTCCAGGCCGACCAGCGCCAGCATGGCGAGCACGATGCAGCCGACGGACGTCGTGAAGGCGGCGCGGGAGAACATCCGCATGTCGATCAGCGGATGCGGACGCCGCTTCTGGCGCCGGACGAAAAGGATCACCAGGGCCGCCCCGAGCACCAGCGGAACCAGCGCCTCGGGGTCGGCCAACTGCCGCTCCGCGCCGAGCCGCTTCACCCCGAGGACCGCGCCGAGCACACCGGCGGCGGCCATCAGCGCGCCGAGTACGTCCCACGGCCCGTCGCAGGAGCCCTTGGACTCGGGCAGCAGCCAGCGGCCGAGCGGCAGGATCAGCGCCATCAGCGGGATGTTGATGAGGAAGACCGAGCCCCACCAGAAGTGCTGGACCAGGAAGCCGCCGAGGACCGGTCCGCCGGCCGCGCCGATGGCGGCCACGGCGGTCCAGATGCCGATGGCGACGGCCCGCTCGCGCCGGTCGGGAAAGACCTGGCGCAGGATCGAGAGGGTGGCGGGCATGATCATCGCGCCGCCGACCCCGAGCAGGGCGCGGGCGGCGATCAGCACCTGGGCGCTGTCGGCGAGGGCCGCCATCGCGGAGGCGGCGCCGAAGAGCCCGTAGCCGACGAGGAGGATCCGGCGGCGGCCGACGCGGTCGCCGAGGGTGCCGAAGAGGATCAGGAGGGCGGCGCACACCAGCGGGTAGGCATCGACGATCCACAGGAGCTCGATCGAGCCAGGGCGCAGGTCCTCGGTGACGGAGGGGACGGCGACGTGGAGGATCGTCGCGTCGAGCGCGACGAGCACCAGGCTGACGCAGAGGACGGCCAGGACGGCCCAGCGGTTGGCCCCGCCGGAGACGGCGCCGAGTCGCTGCCAGGGGGAAGGGTTCCTGTCGCCGGCCACGTTCGTCCCCGACATGCATGTACCTCCCAGGTGATCCCTCGCACTCGGCGGACCAGCGTCTTGTGGGGCCACGTTGGGGTTCTGTGTGTGGTGTGGCGTCCTACGGGGTCCGGCGTCGACACGCGAGTTGAAGAGTCAGCGTACGCGAGTTCGGCTGTCCCACACGTGGTCAAGCTCTCATCCCGGCGCCGGCCGCCGTGTGGTCTGCGCCACTCCCGCCACCTCGCCTTCCCGCCCGCTCTTCCCCCGTGTACACGCTCGCTCACGCCCAGTGGTTCTCGGCCACTCCCCGGCGCCCGCGCATCGATAATCATGCCCGTGAAAGATCTTGGATTTCGTCGGGCCGCGCCCGCCCTGGCCGTCTTCGCGGCGGTCCGGCTGCTCGGGCTGGCCGTGCTCGGCGTGTGGGGGGCGGCCGTCGGCAGCAGCCCGCACACACTGCTCTCGGCCCGCTGGGACTCCCTCTGGTACGCCCGGATCGCCGCCGAGGGGTACGGGTACGAGGTGGTCCTCCCGAACGGGGACGTCCACTCCAACCTCGCCTTCTTCCCGCTGCTCCCCTGGCTGGAGCGGCTGGTGTCGGCGGCGAGCGGACTGTCGTACGGCTCTGCGGGTCTCGTGGTGTCGGCACTCGCCGGGCTCGCCACGGCCTGGGGGATCTTCGCGGTCGCCGATCTCCTCCACGGCCGGCGCGCCGGGGTCTTCGCCGTCGCGGTCTGGGCCGCGCTGCCCGTCGCCGTCGTGCAGTCCATGGCGTACAGCGAGTCGCTGTTCACCGCCCTCGCGGCCTGGTCCCTGTACGGGATGCTGCGCGGGCGCTGGATCACCGCGGGCCTGCTCGCGGCCGGCGCGGGGCTGACCCGCCCGGTCGGGGCCGCGGTCGTCGCGGCGCTGTGGGTGGCCGCCGTACTGGCCTGGCGGCGCGGGGAGCGGTCCTGGCGGCCGGTGGCCGGAGCCCTGCTGGCCCCCATGGGCGCGGCGGCGTACGTGCTGTGGGTCGGCGCGCGCACCGGCGCCGGACTGCTGGGCTACCTGGACGTGCAGGGCGGCTGGGGCAACGGCTTCGACGGCGGCTGGGCCTTCGCCCGCTTCATCGGGGCGAAGCTGGCCTCCTCCGCCTTCCTCGCCGGGGTCGGGCTGATCGCGGGCGTGGCCCTGGTGCTGTGGCTGTACGCCCTGTGCGTGCGCGGGCGCCAGCCGACGCCGCTCCTCGTCTACTGCGGGATCGTGGTGGCGCTGGCGCTGTGCGCGTCCGGATACTTCGGCTCCAAGCCCCGGCTGTTGCTGCCCGCCTTCCCGCTGCTGCTGCCGGCGGCGGTGGCGCTGGCCCGGTGGCGGACGGGCCGGGCGGCCGCCGTGCTGGGCGCGGCCGCCCTCGCCTCGGCGGTCTACGGGGCGTTCTGGCTGAACGGCTCGGGGCCGCCGTAACCGCAGTGATTGACCTGCGCCGATAAAGCCGGGTTAAGTGTCTGAAAAAATGGCCGGGCATTGGATCGGGGCGACTCCAACTAATGCCCGAACACCCGGAATTAAGTACCGTGTGAGACCCACTCCACATCACATGGTCATCACAAAGCCCGCGATTCGACCGGGCCGACCATCGGCGCGCGGTAACGTCGATTGAGTGCGTACCGACCAAATCCTGACCCGTCTGGAGCGGGTGTTCGCCCGGCTCGACCGGGAACCAGAGCGACCGGCTCATCTGCAAACACCGCGGATGAGCCGGCATCGCGTCGTGCTCCTCGGGTCAACTCTGGCCTTCTACATCGCGATCGTCGTGGCCGTGCTGACCACGTCCTGGCTCGTCCGCCTGGACTGGCAGGTCATGTTCTTCCGGCCCTACGAGCAGTGGCCGCAGCTGCACGCCTTCCTCGACTACCTCGTCGTCCTGGGCCAGCGCGGACCCACCGCGGTCATGGTCGCGGCCTGGCTCGGGTGGCGTTCCTGGCGGCAGCACACGCTGCGCCCGCTGATCACCCTCGGCATGGCCCTGCTGCTCCTCAACATCACCGTCGGCGCCGTCAAGCTCGGCCTCGGCCGGCTCGGCCCGCACTACGCCACGCAGATCGGCTCCGCGGAGCTCTTCGCGGGCGGCGATATATTTCCTTCCGGCCACACCGCCAACGCCGTCGTGACCTGGGGAATCCTGGCCTACCTGGCCTCCACCGTGGTCACCCGGCGCGTGCTGTCCGTGGTCTCCGCGGTGGTCTCGCTCAGCGTCGGCGCCACCACCGTCTACCTCGGCACCCACTGGGTCAGCGACGTCCTGCTCGGCTGGTCGGCCGGCCTGCTGGTCCTGCTCGCCCTGCCCTGGTGCGAGCCGCTCACCGCCGCGGTCGAGGCCTACGTCTTCGGCCTGCGCGAGCGGCTGCGCCGCCGTATGGAGGCCGGGCGGGTGCCCGCGCCCCTCACCGGCGTACTCGTACCGCTGCTCTCCGCGGGCGGCAAGTGGCAGTTCCGGGGCCCGGTCGAGACCGCGGAGCCGGCGGCCCAGCCGGCCGCGACCGCCGCCCTGCCCCCCGGGCGCTCCCCGGCTCCCCGGCCCGCCGCGCACATCCCGTCCCGTCCGCACCTGATCCGCTCCGAGCGCACCCCGGTGACCCCGGCCGGCAGCCGCCGCCCCGTCCACGCCGAGCGGGCCGCGGCCCGCGCCGCCGCCGCCCGCCCGGTCGCCGGGGGCTGAGCGGGAACGGTACGCACGAAGCAGGTACGCACGCGCGACTTTCGGCGGGTCCGGTCATCGACCGGGCCCGCCGTCGTCGTTCACCTGGCCGCAACGTCAGCCGTACGCCCGGAGGTTCGTCCGTCCCGGGTCACGCTTGTGTCACGGATTGTCGACAGTTTTTTGACAGCCGAGTTCGGGTGAATCCATTTCTTTCCGCCTCGCGACACGCCCGGGGGAAAATCCTCTTCGGAATTTCCTTCCGGGGTCTTGGAATTACACTCGAGACCCACTCGGGTTCCTTACATCTCCTTCACGGAACCGGGCTCCAAGGCGCGGCCGAGGAGATCCCTCGCGGCCTTGATACGGTCCGTCAGCTCAACCGGTTCGACGACTTCGAACTCACAGCCGATCAGCATGATGTGAATCACCAGAACGTCGAGGTTCACCGCCCCGGTCCGCAGGATGCAGCTCTCCTCGTCGACCGGTTCCAGGGCTCCGTCGCTCGGCCCGATGATCTGCGAGGCCTCCCGCGCCGACACCCTCAGCCGTACGACGGCCCGCGCCGCGTACACGCGCTGGGCGATGCCCTCGGAGACGTACGCGGCCAGGTCCTCGGCCGGCGGCGGGCGCGGGGTGAACCGCGGGCCGTGCGGTGGCCGCGGCTCGATCCGGTCGGCCCGGAAGGTCCGCCAGGCCTTCCGGTCGAGGTCCCAGGCGACGAGGTACCAGCGGCGCTCGGTGCACACCAGCCGGTGCGGCTCGACGGTACGGCGGCTGACCGCGCCCCCGTGGTCCCGGTACCCGAAGCGCAGCCGCTCGCTGTCGCGGCAGACGGTGGCGAGCTCGGTCAGCACGGCGGGGTCGACGGCGGGGCCCGCGGCGGCGCGCAGCATCGGCACGGTGAACCGGTTCAGGGCGGAGACCCTGCCGCGCAGCCGGGACGGCAGCACCTGCTCCAGCTTGGCGAGGGCCCGTACGGAGGCCTCGCCGATGCCCTCGACGCCGTTGCCCGCGGCCGTACGCAGGCCCACGGCCACGGCGACGGCCTCGTCGTCGTCGAGCAGCAGCGGCGGCAGCTCGGCCCCGGCCCCGAGCTGGTACCCGCCGCCGGTGCCGGGGCTCGCGTTCACGGGGTACCCGAGCTCGCGGAGCCGGTCCACGTCGCGCCGCACGGTCCGCGGGGTCACGCCGAGGCGGTCGGCGAGATCGGCGCCGGTCCACTCGCGGTGGGCCTGCAACAGGGACAACAGGCGCAGCAGTCGCGCGGAGGTCTCGAGCATGCGAGCAGTCTGCCGCCCCGGCGGACCCGGCCGCAGGCGGCATCAGCCCAAAACCGGCCCCGCCGGCACTTGAGGCGCAGGCGCGACGGGCCCCGCGGGCACCGGCACCGGTGCCGGCACCGGCACCGGCACCGGCGGAGCCACCGGCGGGGCCGGGGGGAGGGTCAGGAGGGTGCCTGCCCGGAGGACTTCGGGGCGGGGGCCGACCACGGCCCGGTTCGCCTCGTACAGGGCCCGCCAGCCCCCCACCACCCGGTGCCTGCGCGCGACCGCCTCCAACGTGTCCCCCCTCCGCACCACGTGCATCCGCCCCGCCAGCCCGTACCGCTTCGCGCACACCGGCCACGCCTCCCACCCCTGCGTGCCGAGCAGGCCCTCCGCCACCCGGATCTGCTGCTCCCGGCTCGCCAGATCCGCCCGCGCCGCATACGCGAGCCCCCCGTGCTCCTCCCACGTCGGCTGCCAGAACTGCAGCCCCCCGTAGAAGCCGTTGCCGCTGTTCACCGCCCACCGCCCACCGCTCTCGCAGTCGGCGACACAGTCCCACGGCCACTCCCCGCCCGGCCCGCAGTCCCCCGTGCGCGGCGCGCGCACCCCCGGAGAGCCGGGAGCCGGCGGCGGCGGTGCGGCGGCGGCCGCCACACCCGGCCCGAGGGCGAACAGCACCGCGGCGACGGCAGCCGGGATCCCGAGGTTGCGCATCGCGTCACGCTACGCAGCGCCCCGGGCCGCTCCCGCCCCGCCACACCGCCCGCCCCCGCGGCCACCCGCTCGGCCCACCCCACCACCCACCCCAAACGAGCAGCTCCGACCACCAACTGCACACAATCAAAAAACAGTTGGCAAGAAAACAAAGCCCCGGTCCCACCGTTCACCCCTGCGGGTGTCCGGTTCGATTCCGTTCCCTCAAACGGCGTGACCCCGGCCGCCGCTCTCCCGTTGAGCCCGGCGAGCCGGGAACCCCCCGGCCCCGCACGCCTAGTCCGAGGAGCCACCCGTGCCGCGCATGCTCGACGTCAGTGATGAGGTACGTGCCGAGATCGGCGACGAGGAGGCCGAACGGCTGCTCGTCGGCGACGGGTCCCCCGGCAGTTACGACTGCACCTCCTGCCGCACCCCCGGCGACTCCGAGCGCGAGCAGACCAGCACCGTGCTGTTCGTCGGCGACGAGACCGCCGTCCTCGCCTTCGCCCACGCCGGGTGCATCCCCTCGCAGGTCGTCTCCGTCTCCGAGGAGCAGCTCCAGGGCGCCGTCCGCTCCATCACCGGCTACACCCCGGGCGCCGGCGGCGACGACGCACCGCAGGCCGTCCCCGGCGGACAGGCCGTCCTCGGCATCACCAGCGGGCTGATCCTGATCGGCGGCGACCTGCACCCCGCCCTGGTCGTCGAGCCCACCGCGGCCATCGCCCGCCCCGGCACCACCGGCCCCGGCGACGACTTCCTCCCGCTCCTCATCGAGCAGGGCTTCATCCCGGTCACCGACACCGGCGAACTGCCCTCCCCGCTGAACGGCTGGTCGGTCCTGCTCGCCGCGGGCCAGCTGCACGCCGTGCTGCAGCCCGGCGCCGACGGCGCCGGCCAGGTCGCCTGGTGGCAGGCGCACCAGGCCCTGTCGGTCACCGACGGCTGGCGGGCCGCGGTCAACAAGACCCAGCGCGTCCTGATCTACGCCGCCCCGGTCGGCTCCATCGGCCAGCAGCCCCGCGAGGACCTGCTCCGCGACGCCCTGGACAAGGCCGCGGCCGACGGCAAGCTGGTGGCCGCCTCGATGCCGCTGGCGGGCACCGCGGGCGCCTGAGTCCTTCCCGCCCCGCAAACGGCCGTCCGCCCCCTGCGATGGGGGCCGGGCGGCGTGCGCCGGGGGTGTGCGCTCCGTCCCGCACACCCCCGGCGATCTGCGTTTTTCCGCCCGGTCACCCCGCATCCGCAGGGGCCCGGGTTCGTTGGCTGATACGTGCATTCATACGACGTCTCCCGCGCCCCGTCCTCTCCGAGCACCGTTCCCCCGATGCGCCACGCACGGGACCGGGACAGCGCTCCGGCCGCCTCGCACACCCCGATCTACGACGCGCTGTACTCGGAGTACCTGCGTTCCTTCCGGGCCCTGCCGGGCGACCGCACGGGCGAGGAGGACCTCGGGTTCACGACGTTCTCGTACGGCGGCCAGGCCGGCGGCTCGTACGGCGGCGGCAGCGGCTGGAACGGTTCCGCATGGCAGCAGCCGGACCCCTGGCAGCCCGCCTACACCCCGCAGCCCGCGTACTCGTACGCATACGCCGGCGGGCGGCAGCACCAGACCGGGATGCAGCACATCCCGGCGGCCCTGCCGCCCGCTCCGCGCCGGGGCTACTGACCCCGGCGCCCGGTGGCGCGTACCGCCGCCGCTACTTCTTCTTGTGCTGAGCGCCGCGCTTCTCGCGCACCCGCACCGAGATGTGGATCGGGGTGCCCTCGAAGCCGAACTCCTCGCGCAGGCGGCGCTCGACGAAGCGCCGGTAGCCGTGCTCCAGGAAGCCGGAGGCGAAGAGGACGAAGCGCGGCGGCTTCGTGCCCGCCTGGGTGCCGAACAGGATGCGCGGCTGCTTGCCACCGCGGACCGGGTGCGGGTGGGCGGCGACGATCTCACCGAGGAAGGCGTTCAGCCGACCGGTGGGGACGCGCGTCTCCCAGCCCGCGAGGGCCGTCTCGATCGCCGGGACCAGCTTCTCCATGTGGCGGCCGGTGAGCGCCGAGACGTTCACCCGGGGTGCCCAGGAGACCTGCTGCATCTCGGTCTCGATCTCGCGCTCGAGGTAGTAGCGGCGCTCCTCGTCGAGCTCGTCCCACTTGTTGTACGCGATCACGATGGCGCGGCCGGACTCGACGGCCATGGTGATGATGCGCTGGTCCTGGACGCTGATGTTCTCGGTCGAGTCGATCAGGATGACCGCGACCTCCGCCTTCTCGACGGCGGCGGCCGTGCGCAGCGAGGCGTAGTAGTCGGCGCCCTGCTGGAGGTGGACCTTCTTGCGGATGCCGGCGGTGTCGACGAACTTCCAGGTGATGCCGCCGAGCTCGATGATCTCGTCGACCGGGTCACGGGTGGTGCCGGCCAGCTCGTTGACGACGACCCGCTCCTCCTTCGCGACCTTGTTCAGCAGGGAGGACTTGCCGACGTTCGGGCGGCCGATGAGGGCGATGCGGCGCGGGCCGCCGATGGGGGTGCCGAAGGTCTGCTCGGGGGCCTCCGGCAGAGCCTCCAGGACGGCGTCCAGCATGTCGCCGGTGCCACGGCCGTGCAGCGAGGAGACCGGGTGCGGCAGACCGAGGCCCAGCGACCACAGGGCGGCCGCGTCGGACTCGCCGCTCTGGCCGTCGACCTTGTTGGCGCACAGCACGACGGGCTTGCCGGCCCGGCGCAGCAGCTTGACGACGGCCTCGTCGGTGTCGGTGGCGCCGACCTTGGCGTCCACGACGAAGACGACCGCGTCGGCGGTCTCGATGGCGTACTCGGCCTGGGCGGCGACGGAGGCGTCGATGCCGAGGACGTCCTGCTCCCAGCCGCCGGTGTCGACGACCTTGAAGCGGCGCCCGGCCCACTCGGCCTCGTAGCTGACGCGGTCGCGGGTGACGCCCGGCTTGTCCTCGACGACGGCCTCGCGGCGGCCGATGATGCGGTTCACCAGGGTCGACTTGCCCACGTTCGGGCGGCCGACGACGGCGAGCACGGGAAGCGGGCCGTGGCCTGCCTCCTCGATCGCGCCCTCGACATCCTCGGCGTCGAAACCTTCCTCCGCGGCGAGCTCCATGAACTCCGCGTACTCGGCGTCGCCAAGTGCTCCGTGGTCGTGCTGGTCGTTCATGAAGTCCGTTCCTCGTCGTTCGTGGTGATCGGTGGCACCCGCGCAGCGCGGTTCCACTACTAGGGTCAAGTCTCGCTCAGCGCCCGGTGAGGCGCTTGGCGTCGGCCAGGTGGGCGGTCAGCCGGTCCTGGATGCGTACGGTGGCCTGGTCCAGCGCGGTACGGGTGCGGCGGCCACTGCCGTCCCCGGCGTCGAAGGCGTCGCCGAAGACGACGTCCACCCGGCTCTTCAGCGGCGGCAGCGCCTTGACCAGCCGGCCCCGGCGCTCGGTGCTGCCGAGGACGGCGACGGGCACGATCGGCGCGCCGCCGCGGACCGCGAAGTACGCGAGGCCCGCGCGCAGCGAGGCGAAGTCACCGTCGCCCCGGGTGCCCTCGGGGAAGATGCCCAGGGCTCCACCATTGTCGAGCACGCCGAGGGCGCGGCCTATCGCGCCGCGGTCGGCGCCGCTGCGGTCGACCTTCACCTGCCCGATGCCTTCGAGGAAGGGGCCGAGGGGGCCGATGAACGCTTCCTTCTTGATCAGGAAGTGCAGCGGCCGGGGGGCGGTGCCCATGAGCATGGGCCCGTCGATGTTGTGCGAGTGGTTCACGGCCAGGATGACGGGGCCGGAGGCGGGCACCTTCCAGGCCCCCAGCACACGCGGCCTCCACAGCCCGTACATGAGCCCGATGCCGATCCGCCGGCCGACCGCCGCACCCTTGAGGGAGGGCGTATCGCTCACTTGCGGCCCGCCCGCTTCTCTTCGACGAGGGTGACCACGCACTCGATCACCTGGTCGAGCGTGAGCTCGGTGGTGTCCACTTCGACGGCGTCCTCGGCCTTGGCCAGCGGGGAGGTCTTGCGCCCGGAGTCTGCGGCGTCCCGCTTGATCAGCGCCTCTTTGGTGGCCGCGAGGTCCGAGGCCTCCTTGCCGCGCAGCTCTCCGCTGCGGCGCGCGGCGCGGGCCTCGGCGGAGGCCGTCAGGAAGATCTTCAGGTCGGCGTCGGGCAGCACGGTGGTGCCGATGTCCCGGCCCTCGACGACCATTCCGCCGACGGCCGCGGCGGCGATGGAGCGCTGGAGCTCGGTGATGCGGGCGCGGACCTCGGGGACGGCGCTGACCGCGCTGACCTTGGAGGTGACCTCCTGGGTCCGGATCGGGCCCGCGGCGTCCTCGCCGTCGACGGTGATGGTGGGGGCGGCCGGATCGGTGCCGGACACGATGGCGGGCTTGCCCGCGGCCACCGCGATGGCGTGCGGGTCGTCGGTGTCGACGCCGTTGGTGATCATCCACCAGGTGATGGCCCGGTACTGGGCGCCGGTGTCCAGGTAGCGCAGCCCGAGCTTGGCGGCCACGGCCTTGGAGGTGCTGGACTTGCCCGTGCCGGAGGGACCGTCGATGGCGACGATCACGGCGGACGGAGCTGCGGTTTCCACGGTGCGGGCACCTTCCTGGTTGCGCGTACGTGTCCGGGCGCGCCAAAGCGCCCCTCCCCAAGGTTACCGGGCCCCGGCGCTCCCCGGCCCCGCCCCGTTCGGCCCAGCCCCGGCGGGCCCGCGGAGGGGGGGTCGGCGGGCGCGGCTACTGCTGGCGCAGCGCCCAGCCCCGCTCGCGCAGCTCGGCCTCCAGGGCCGCCACCGCGCGCGGCTCGACCATCAGCTGCACCAGGCCGGCCTGCTGTCCGGTCGCGTGTTCGATCCGCACGTCCTCGATGTTGACGCCGGCCCGGCCCGCGTCGGCGAAGATCCGTGCCAGCTCGCCCGGCTTGTCGCTGATGAGGACGGCGACCGTCTCGTACACGGTGGGCGCGGCCCCGTGCTTGCCCGGTACCCGGACGCGGCCCGCGTTGCCGCGTCGCAGCACGTCCTCGATGCCGGCGGCGCCGCCGCGGCGCTTGTCCTCGTCGGCCGACTGGAGGCCCCGTAGCGCTTCGACGGTCTCTTCCAGGTCCGCCGCGATCCCGGAGAGGACGTCCGCCACCGGTCCCGGGTTCGCCGACAGGATCTCGACCCACATCCGGGGATCGGACGCCGCGATCCGCGTGACGTCCCGGATTCCCTGCCCGCACAGCCTCACGGCCGTCTCGTCGGCGTCCTCCAGCCGTGCGGCGACCATGCTGGAGACGAGCTGCGGGGTGTGCGAGACCAGGGCGACCGCCCGGTCGTGCGCGTCGGCGTCCATCACGACGGGTACGGCCCGGCAGAGGGAGACCAGCTCCAGCGCCAGGTTCAGCACCTCGTGGTCGGTGTCCCGGGTGGGCGTGAGCACCCACGGCCTGCCCTCGAAGAGGTCCGCCGTCGCCGCGAGCGGCCCGGAGCGCTCCTTGCCCGCCATCGGGTGGGTGCCGATGTACGCCGTCACGTCCACGCCGAGCGCGGCCAGCTCGCGCCGCGGGCCGCCCTTGACGCTGGCCACGTCCACGTACGCCCGCGCCAGGCCCCGCCGGATCGCGTCGGCGAGGGTCGCGGCCACGTGCGCCGGCGGTACGGCGATGATCGCGAGGTCGACGGTGCCCTCGTACGCCGCGTCCGTGCCGGCCCCGAGGGCGGCGGCGGTGTGGGCCCGCGCCGGGTCGTGGTCGACCAGGTGCACGGTGATCCCGCGGCCGGACAGGGCGAGCGCCGCGGAGGTGCCGATCAGTCCGGTTCCGATGACGACGGCGGTTCTCACGGGGTGCTCCATGGGTGCGTGACGGCGGGGCCTGCCTCAGGGTAGCCAGCCCGCACGGTACGAGGGCCCGGCGGCCCGTCGGGTGGGACGGTGCGGCCGGGCCCTCGCGAAGCGGCTGCCTGACGGAACCGCTGGTGCTGTGACCGGAAAGGTGAACCCTTCCGGTCACAGCACTAGCTAGAGCCGCTGCTGTTTGATGATGTCCTCGAGCGAACCGCTGGGCATCGATCCTTCGGGGGTCAGCTTGTCCACCGCCTGCGGCAGGGCCTGCGCGATCTGGTCGGCCGCCTTCTCCGGGGTGACGCCCGCCTGATCGGCGACCTTCTGCAGGGTGTCGGACGGCAGCGCGTCGGCGATCTGGGCGCCGCTGACCGGCTGGTTCTCGCCCGTACCGATCCACGACTTGGCCTGGTCGGCCAGACCCGACTTGGTCAGCATGTCCAGCAGCCCGCCAAGCGGGTTGCTCCCGCCGCCGCCGGCCGCCTGGGCGCCGCCCGCACCGCCGGCGCCGCCCAGCAGCGAGCCGAGCAGCGAGCCGAGGATGTTGCCGCCGCCACCGGGGCCGCCACCGGAGCCGCCTTGGCCGCCGCCGCCGAGGAGACCGCCCAGAAGGGAGCCGAGGTCGTTACCCGCCATCGTCATGCCTTTCGAAGAGGGACCGGGCCGCACGGCAGGCGGCGTACCCGGCTTCGAGACACGGACAATGTCGCCCAGACCGGACAGTGACGCCACTTGGCGCAGGGCCGCCCGGCGGCCGCTGCGGTAGAACGATGGGCATGATCTTCCACCTCGTACCGCTCACCGACTGGACCGCCGAACCCGAGCTCCCGTACGCCCCGCCCTCGCTCGCCGCCGACGGCTTCGTGCACTGTTCGGCGGACCGGCCCACGGCGCTGGCCATCGCCGGCACGCACTACGCGGACGTGCCGGGCACCCTGCTGGCCGTGGAGCTCGACGAGCGCGCCCTGACCTCCGAGGTCCGCCGGGAGGGTGAATCCGGGGACCTCTACCCGCACGTGCACGGCCCGTTGAACCGGGACGCGGTGTTGCGCGTGTGGGAGGTGGTACGAACTCCGGGCGGCCCCGCGGAACTGGTCCCGTGGCGGCGCCCCGCCCACTGAAACCGTGTGGCGGGCTTCACCTGGACCCCCGGCACACGCCAGGATGCTCATCGCCATCCCGGCACCCCGAGCGAGGAGCCCCAGTGACCGAGCAGAGCCGTACGAGCATCCCCACGCCCACCACCCGGCGCACGGTACTGGCGGTGAGCGCCGTCGCCCTGGCGGGCGGCGCCCTCACCGCGTGCGGCGGCGGAGACGAGAAGGAACCGAAGCACGAGAGCGGCAACGCGGCCACCCCGCAGACGTCCGGGCCGGCGGCGTCGGTTCCGGGGACGGCGGGCAAGGCCCTGCTGCAGTCCTCGGAGGTGCCCGTCGGCGGCGGCACGGTCCTCAAGGACGAGAAGCTCGTGGTCACCCAGCCGACGGCCGGGTCCTTCCGCTGCTTCACGGCGGTGTGCACGCACCAGGGCTGTCTCGTGAACAAGGTGGAGGCCGGCACCATCGACTGCCCCTGCCACGGCAGCAAGTTCCAGGTCGCGGACGGTGCGGTGGCCCACGGCCCGGCCACCCGCCCGCTGGCCGAGAAGAAGATCACGGTCGCCCCGGACGGCGCCATTTCGCTCGCGTAGCGGCGCCGCGTCCGCCTACCCTCCCGGAATGAACGAACAGACGCCCGGGACGCCCGGGACGCCCGAGATCCCCGGGACCCTGCCGGTCCCCGACACGGACCTCGTTCTGGTGCGGGACCACACGATCTACGCGTGTGTGATGGGGTCGCGGGCGTTCGGGCTGGCGACGGAGGCGAGCGACACCGACCTGCGCGGTGTCTACCTCGCCCCGACGCCGCTGTTCTGGCGCTTCGAGAAGCCGCCGACGCATGTGGAGGGGCCGCGCGAGGAGGAGTTCTCCTGGGAGCTGGAACGCTTCTGCGAACTCGCCCTGCGCGCCAACCCGAACATCCTGGAGTGCCTGCACTCCCCCCTGGTCGAACGCCTCTCCCCCGTGGGGGAGGAACTCCTCTCCCTCCGCGAGGCGTTCCTCTCCCGCCAGGCCCACACCACCTTCACCCGCTACGCGAGCTCCCAGCACGCCAAACTCGTCGCGGACGTCCGCGTCCACGGCGCCCCCCGCTGGAAGCACGCCATGCACCTGCTGCGCCTGCTCCTGTCCTGCCGCGACCTGCTGCGCACGGGCCGCCTCACCATCGACGCCGGCCCCCACCGCGACCGCCTGCTGGCGGTCAAGCGCGGCGAGCTCGCCTGGTCCGAGGTCGACGCCTGGATGACCCGCCTCACCACGGAGGCCGACACCGCCCTGACCACCACCCCGCTCCCCGCCGCACCGGACCGCCCCCGCGTGGAGGACTTCCTCCTGCGCACCCGCCGCACCTCGGCCGGCGCCCGCGCCTAGCCCCCGGCGCGGCCGCGGACGACGAAGTCGTCGAGCGCGTCGTACGCCGACCCGTACGCGGGCAGCGCCGAGCAGCCTTGGGCCGCGTCCAGCACCCCGTGCAGCGCCTCGAAGTCCTGCCGCAGCCGCGCCGCGTCGACGCCCGCGGCCGGCCCGTGCTCGGCCGCGACCTTCGCCTCGATCAGCCGCGCCAGACACCGGCTCCGCGGAGGTCGACGTCGGAGTCCCGGGACGGGTATCCGTACGGCTCACGCGTCCCAGAGCGTGCCGAAGGCGAGGAGTTCGTCGCGGTACTCGATGCGGTCCTCCCAGTCGCGCGGCCAGGCGGCCGCGCCGAGGTGGGCGCCGGCGAAGGCGCCGGCCAGGCAGGCGAGGGAGTCGGAGTCGCCGCGGGTGCAGGCGGCCCGGCGCAGGGCGAGGAGCGGCTCCTGCGGGAAGAGGAGGAAGCACTGCAGGGCGGTGGCCAGGGCCTCCTCGGCGATCCAGCCGTCGCCGGTCGTCAGGCAGGGGTCGGTCTCCGGCGAGGGGTTGCGCAGGGCCGCCGCCAGCCGGTCCAGGACGCCCAGGCACTCGTCCCAGCCGCGGGCGATGTAGGACTCCGGCGAGGCGTCGGAGGCGGTGCGCATCCACAGGTCGCCGAGCCAGCGCTCGTGGTAGCGGGTGCGGTTCTCCAGGGCGTACGAGCGCAACCGCCCGACCAGGCCCGTCACCTCGGTCCCCGCCGCCAGCAGGTGCACGGCCCGGGCCGTGAGGTCGGAGGCGGCGAGCGCCGTCGGGTGGCCGTGCGTGAGGGCCGACTGGAGCTGGGCCGCGCCGGCCCGCTCCTCCTGAGTCCAGCCGGGCACCAGCCCGACCGGCGCCACCCGCATGTTCGCCCCGCAGCCCTTGGAGCCGAGCTGGCTGGCGTCGCGCCAGTCCCGCTCGGGCAGGTTCAGCAGGCTGCAGGCCTTGAGGCAGGTGTTGCCCGGGGCCCGGTTGTTCTCCGGGGAGTGGTACCAGTCGACGAACTCCTCCCGGACCGGCCGGGTCAGGCGCAGCGGGCCGACCGGGCCCCGCTCGGCGGCCGTGCGCATCCCGCGGGCCAGGGCCAGCGTCATCTGCGTGTCGTCGGTGACCATCGCCGGGCGGGGCAGCTTCATCTCGCGCCACGGGCCGGTCTTCGCCAGGATCGACGGTACGTCGTTGAACTCCGTCGGGAAGCCGAGTGCGTCCCCCAGCGCCAGCCCGATCATGGCGCCCGTCGCCGCTCGCTTGGTGGTCGTGGTCATGGTCAGTGTCCTTCCGAGGGGCGGAGCAGGGGCGGGTGGAGCGCGTTCGCGGGCCCGGGCCGGTACAGCGCGGCCGGTTTGCCGCGGCCGCCGGTGAGGCGGGCGGCGCCGGGCACGGCCTCGACGAAGCCGGGCGTGGCCAGGACCTTGCGCCGGAAGTTGGGCCGGTCCAGGGCGGTGTCCCAGACGGTCTCGTAGACGCTTTGGAGTTCCCCGAGGGTGAACTCGGGCGGGCAGAAGGCGGTGGCCAGGCAGGTGTACTCCAGCTTCGCCCCCACCCGTTCCCGGGCGTCGGCCAGGATCGAGGCGTGGTCGAAGGCCAGGGCGCCGGCCTCCCCGACGGGCGTCCAGCGGGCCTGGGCCGCGTCCCCGCCGCCGGCGGCCGCGGGGTCCGGCATGTCGGGAACCAGCGCGGTGAAGGCCACCGAGACCACCCGCATCCGGGGGTCCCGGTCCGGATCGCTGTAGGTGCGCAGTTGTTCCAGGTGCAGGGCGGTGACGACGGCCGGCGCCAGGCCGGTCTCCTCGGCCAGTTCCCGGCGCGCCGCGGTCTCCGCGGACTCCCGGGGCAGGACGAAGCCGCCGGGCAGCGCCCACGCGCCGGCGTACGGCTCCTGCCCGCGCCGGATCAGCAGGACGTGCAGGGCGCCGCCGCGCACGGTGAAGACGGCCAGGTCCACGGTCACGGCGAACGGCTCGAAGGCGGACGGGTCGTAACGGACGCTCACGGCCGGCTCTCCGCCCGTACGTTCTCCGGCAGCGGGTCGGCGAAGTACCAGCCCTCGGCCAATAGCGCGTCGACGGCGGCCACGGCCGCCGTCAGCCTGGTCTCCCGGTCCCCCGCGACGACCGTGAAACGTCTCCCGGTCCGTTCGAGTTCCTCCCGGAAGCGCCGCGTCATCCACGGCCGTAGCTGCGGTCCGTCGCGCAGCCCGTCGTCCTCGAAGGGCACGTCGGCGTGGTCCGTCAGCACGTACAGGTCCCGCCGGGTCCGTGCCGCGATCTCCTCGACCTCCGCGTTGCGGCCGCCCATGTACCGCTCGTGCCAGATGCCGGTCGCGAAGGAGTCCGTGTCGCAGAGCAGCACCGGCGATCCCAGCCGGGCCGCCCGCTCCTCCTGCTCGTCCTGGCGCCGCGCGATCAGCGGGAACTCCGCCGAGGCGAACGACACGTCCGCCCAGGAGGCCGCCGGGTCCGCGGCGCGGGCGGCCGCCAGCTTCTCCTCGCTGTACTGGCGCCCGTACTCCGCGACCCACCCGGTCTTCGCCCACACCCCGCCGCGCCGGCGGTAGTGCCCGGCCAGGTCCCGGGAGAGCGTCGTCGTCCCGGTCGACTCGGCGCCGAGTACGACGACCCGCCGGGTCAGTGCGGCCCGTACCGCCGGTCCGAGGTACTCCCAGGACCCGGCCGGGTCCCGGCGTACGGCCGTACCGGACACCGGGAACATCGTGCGCCGCGGGTCCACGCAGACCTCCTCGGCGCCGAACCGCCGCGCGAGCTCGGTCCCGTAGGCCTCCGAGGTGAAGACGGCGTGCACCCGCCGGCCCACCGCGCCCCGGAAGATCGCCATGTGGGCCTCCCAGACCGCCGGGTCGTCCAGGTCGACCGGGATGTCGTCCACCGCGCCGACCACGTGCGCCCCGGGGTGCTCCTCGCGCATCCAGGCGACCCGGTCGGCGAGCGGCACCGATTCCACGGAGGCCGCGCACACCAGCACGGTGAGCCGCTCGCACTGGTCCTGGGCGGTGCGCACCAGGTGGTGGTGGCCGGCGTGCGGCGGGTAGAACTTGCCGAGGACCAGGCCGTGGCCGTAGCGCTTCATGCCGTCGCCTCCAGGGCCGTACGGGCGCCGCGTGCCGGGAGCGCCCGGCGCCAGCCGAGGAGCCCGACGACGCACAGGGCGAGGAAGGCCACGTAGAGCAGGGACGTCAGGTAGAGCCCCTTGTAGACGTACAGCGGGATGTAGACGAGGTCGGCGGCGATCCACAGCCACCAGGACTCGACGAGCTTGCGGCACTGGCCGTACGTGGCCACGAGCGACAGGCCCGTGGTCAGCGCGTCCCAGAACGGGACGGTGGAGTCGGTGACGCTGCCGAGCAGCAGCGTCAGGCCCAGTACCCCCACCGCCCCCGCCGTGGCCAGCCAGGCCCATTCGGGCGCCGTGGTGCGACGCACCGGCAGGGCTTCGGGCGTTCCTGGTCCACCCCCGTGGGTCCAGGACCACCAGCCGTACGCGGCGAGGGCGATGAAGACGATCTGCAGCCCGGCGTCGGCGTAGAGACCGGCCTGGGCGAAGAGCACGATGAAGAAGATGTTGTTCGCGATGCCGATCGGCCAGTTGGCGACGTGCTGCCGGGCGACCAGCCAGACGCACAGGGCCCCTGTGGCGAACCCGAGGATCTCGGTCCAGCTCGTTTGCCACCCCATGACGGCCCCCACTCCCTTTAATAGTCATGTTGACTATAAACAGAGTCCCGGGTCCGCACAAGCAAAAAACCCGCGGCGCCGGAAGGCACCGCGGGTTCATCTTCGTGCGGGGGTGAGGCTTACAGACCGACCTCGCGCATCAGCATGCCGACCTCGGTGTTGGTCAGGCGGCGCAGCCAGCCGGACTTCTGGTCGCCCAGCTCGATCGGCCCGAAGGAGGTCCGTACGAGCTTCTCGACCGGGAAGCCGGCCTCCGCCATCATGCGGCGGACGATGTGCTTGCGACCCTCGTGGAGGGTCACCTCGACCAGGTAGTTCTTGCCGACCTGGTCGACGACGCGGAAGTGGTCGGCGCGGGCGTACCCGTCCTCCAGCTCGATGCCGTCCTTGAGCCGCTTGCCGATCTCGCGGGGCAGCGGGCCGGTGATGGCGGCGACGTAGGTCTTCTTCACGCCGTACTTCGGGTGCGTGAGGCGGTGGGCCAGCTCACCGTGGTTGGTGAGCAGGATGATGCCCTCGGTCTCGGTGTCGAGCCGACCGACGTGGAAGAGGCGCGTCTCACGGTTGGTGACGTAGTCGCCCAGGCACTGGCGGCCGTCCGGGTCCTCCATGGTGGAGACGACGCCGGCCGGCTTGTTCAGCGCGAAGAACAGGTACGACTGGGTGGCGACGGTCAGGCCGTCCACCTTGATCTCGTCCTTCGGCAGGACGCGCTTGCCCTGCTCCAGCACGATCTCGCCGTTGACCTCGACGCGGGCCTGCTCGATGAGCTCCTCGCAGGCGCGGCGCGAACCCATGCCGGCGCGGGCGAGCACCTTCTGCAGGCGCTCACCCTCCTCCTCGGCACCCGGGAAGGTCTTCGGCGTCTTGATCACGGGCTTGTCGGCGTACCGGTCGCGCACGCGCTCCTCGATGCGCGCGTCCAGCTCGCGCGGGCGGGACTGGCCGCTGCGGCTGCCGGGGCCGCTGCGCGGGCCGCCGGCCCCGCCGATGCCCGGGGTCTTGGAGGTCTTGGGGCCGCCCTTGGCACCACCGCGCGCGGCTGCGCCACGGGCACCGGAGCCGCCCCGGCCGCCGTC